>CAMOGR010000148.1 GCA_946614205.1 uncultured Bacteroidales bacterium
GGCGGGCTTTTCTGCGGCAGGTTCGGCCTCGGTCTCGGGCTCCGGCTGCGGCGCTTCCTGCACCGAAGGAGTCTCCACGGGGACCTGCTGCTCCTGCCCGGTCTCCTCTTCCTGAAGATCTTCGGGCTCTTCGTCACCGGGTTTTACAAGCGGCTCCACAAAACGTACGCCCTTGACTTCGCCCCTGTCGACGACTTTCTTTCCCTTGGCGGCATATCCCTTCTTGCCTATCCATTCCTCTGCATCCACGAGCTCCGGGCTCTTGTCTTCCAGCTTCCAGGTAACCTCGTACTGGGGATGGCGGTCGTCACTGAGCTCGACGAGCCTTGATTTCGCGCCCTCGGAGATGAACAGGAGCGGAGTATTGTCGCTTGTAACGAAGGAGAACCGCTTGACATAGAACGACTTGACGACGGCGTCCCAGTATAGGGCGGTGAAGGTCTTGTCGGGGTCGAACTTCTCTATGCGCAACACGTCGCCCTGATAGCGGTTGGACAGGTCGAAGGAGGTGGTGTAGAAGGTTCCGTTCCGGAATACTGCAAGCACTTTGTCGCCGTCGGTGAACTCTCCGAGGTACAGGCCGTGGCCTTCGTCGTTGAGCTTCTGGATGTCGGTGTCGTACCAGATCTGTTTCCCGGCAATTGTGCTTATGCCCTTGCTGCGCAGGGTGATTGTACGTATCGCATTCTTGCTCACGAGGTTGCCACGCGCGGTCTTGCTCTTGATGGCAAGCGTCGAGAAGTCGTAGTCGAACGAGGTCTTCTTGAGTTTTGCCTTGGGACGCAGGAGGATGCGCACCGTCTCGGCCTCGCCGTTGTGGTTGGCCGAGAACCAGACTATCTGGCTGTCGGCCTCGCCGGTTGTGATGTCGTATTCCTTGTCGCGGGTGACGGACGTCACGGCAAAGCGCTTCGCGTAGTACACGCCGGTCTTGCCCACCTGGTAGATGACGTTGTAGATGGTGCGGGTGTCGCCTCTGTTGAACACGCCCACGTATTGCAGGTTCTTGCCGAAGAAGGCCTTGTCGCTCACCTTGGTGACGATGTACTTGCCGTCGCGACGTATCACTATGATTTCCGACATGTCGGAGCACTCGCTTACGAATTCGCCGCCGTCGTCCTTCTTGAGGCCTATGCCCACGAAGCCCTCGGCGAGGTTGGCGCTGAGCTTGGCGTTGTTGTTCACCACCTTGGTGGCGGCGATGGTCTCGAAGCCGGTGAGCTCCGTGCGGCGCGGGAAGTCCTTGCCGTACTTCTTCTTGAGCCCCTTGAACCAGTCAATCGTGTATCGGTTGATGTGTTCGATGTTGTCGCGCACCTGCTGCATCTCGGCCTCTATGCCCTTGATGCGCTCGTCCACGGCCTTCACGTCGAACTTGGAAATCTTGCGCACCGGCTTGTCCACGAGGCGCTCGATGTCTTCCATCGTAACCTCGTGCCGCAGCTGCCCCTCGTAGGTCTTCATCGTGGCGAGGGTCTCTTCTTTCTGCTCCTCCCAGCTTGCCTGGTCCTTCTCGAGTATCTTGTAAACGCGGTTCTCGAAGTAGATGCGCTCCAGGGAGCTGTAGTGCCAGTCCCTTTCCAGCTCTTCGAGGCGGATTCCGAGCTGGCGGAGCAGGATGTCGCGGGTGTGGAAGGTGCTGTATTCGAGTATCTCGTTGACTGTTAGGAACTTGGGCTTGTCGTCCATAATCACGCAGGCGTTGGGCGCGATGTTGCACTCGCAGTCGGTGAAGGCGTACAGGGCGTCGATGGTCTTGTCCGGAGACACGTCGCCTGGCAGGTGAATCAGGATTTCCACCTTGTCGGTGGTCATGTCCTCAATCTTCTTTATTTTGATCTTGCCCTTGTCCTTGGCCCTCAGGATGGATTCGATGAGGTCCTTGGTGTACTTGCCGTAGGGGATTTCAGTGATGGCGATGGTGCTCTTGTCGAGCTTCTCAATGCGGGCGCGGACCTTGACGCGGCCTCCGCGCTTGCCCTGCATGTATTTGGAACAGTCGGCGAATCCTCCGGTGGGGAAGTCGGGATAGAGCTCGTATGGCTTGCCCTCCAGGATTGCTACGGAAGCATCCAGCAGTTCGTTGAAGTTGTGGGGGAGAATCTTGGACGCAAGGCCCACGCCGATGCCGTCGGTGCCCTGTGCGAGCAGCAGCGGGAAACGGACGGGAAGTTCCGTAGGCTCGTCGTTGCGGCCGTCGTAGGACTTCATGGTGGGGGTGACCTTCGGGTCGAACAGCACCTCCTTGGCGAACTTCGACAGGCGCGCCTCGATGTATCGGGGAGCCGCGTTGGAGTCGCCCGTGAGGATATTGCCCCAGTTACCCTGACAGTCTACCGTGAAGCCCTTCTGGCCCAGCGTGACGAGGGCGCCGAGGATGGACTGGTCGCCGTGGGGGTGGAACTGCATTGCCTGTCCCACTATGTTGGCCACCTTGGTGTAGGATCCGTCGTCGATTCTGGACATGGCGTGCAGCACGCGCCTCTGCACGGGCTTGAGACCGTCTGCAATGTGCGGTACGGCGCGGTGCAGGATGACGTATGATGCGTAATCCAGATACCAGTCTTTGAACATCCCCGAGAGCTTGAACTTGCGTGCGTCGCCCTCGAGGAGCCTGGTGTACTTGCCGCTCGCCTGGGCGTCTTCCGAGAGCTCGAGGTCGTCGTCTTCGATGATTTCTTCTGTCCGGATGTTCTCTTCTTCCATAATTTTAGTCTTCGTAGCCGAAACGGCGCAGTTCACGTTTGTTCTCCCTCCAGTCGGGGTCTACCTTGACGAATATGCTCAGAAAGACCTTCTTCTGGAAGAAGTCTTCCATGTCGATGCGTGCCTGGGTGCCGGTCTTCTTGAGGGCGGCTCCCTTCTTGCCTATGATGATGCCTTTCTGCGACTCGCGGGACACGTAGATGACGGCCTGTATGTCGTAGCGCTCGGCGCCTTCCTTGAAACTCTCTATCCCGACTTCGCAGCAGTAGGGAATTTCTTCCTTGTAGTTCAGGAAAATCTTTTCCCGTATGATTTCCGAAGCGAAGAAACGGAGGTTCTTGTCGGTGAAGGCGTCCTTGTCGAACCATGGCGGGCACTCCGGGAGCCGGGACACTATGGCGTCCAGTATGGCCTCGAGGCCGAAGCGCTCCTGGGCGCTGGCGGGTATGACCACGGCCTGCGGGAGCTGCCTGCGCCACCACTGTGTCAGTTCGAGCACACGCTCCTGGGTGCTTATGTCTATCTTGTTGAGCACCACGAGCACAGGGCACTCCAGACGGCCGAGCTTGGAGACGTATTCGGCATTCTTGTCGGGGGTCTCCACGGTGTCTGTGACATACAGGATGATGTCGGCGTCGCCGATGGCGCCGTCGACGAAGTTCATCATGTTCTGCTGCAGACGGTAAGCCGGTTTGAGTATGCCGGGAGTGTCGGAGTACACGATCTGCCAGTCGTCACCGTTCACTATGCCCATGATGCGGTGGCGCGTGGTCTGGGCCTTTGAGGTGACGATTGACAGCTTTTCCCCGACGAGGGCGTTCATCAGCGTGGACTTGCCGACGTTGGGGTTGCCTATGATGTTTACGAATCCTGAACGGTGAGCCATTATACGTACGCCCCCATCTTGAGCATGTTGACTTCTTTCTCGGAGAGGTAGCGCCAGCCGCCCTTCTTGAGGCCCTTCTTGGTGAGGCCTGCGAAGTAGACGCGGTCGAGTGCTTTCACGGTGTAGCCAAGGGACTCGAAAATCCTGCGGACTATGCGGTTCTTGCCGGAGTGAATCTCGATTCCGAGCTTGGTGTGGTCGTTCTCGTCCACGTACTCCAGGGCGTCTGCCTGCACGGGGCCGTCGCCGAGGGTGATGCCGGAGAGTATCTTGTCGAAGTCCTCCTGCGAGAGGCTGTGGTCGAGGGCCACCTGGTAAATCTTCTTCTTGTCGTATGACGGATGGGTGAGGCGTTCGGCAATTTCTCCGTCATTGGTGAACATCAGCACGCCGGTGGTGGCCTTGTCCAGGCGTCCTACGGGATAAACCCTTGTAGGGCAGTCCTTTATGAGGTCCATGACGGTCTTGTCGGCGTGGGGGTCGGAAGCCGAGGTCACGAAGCCCTTGGGCTTGTTCATCACCAGGTACACCTTGTTCTCGCCCTTGAGGCGTTCGCCGTTGAAGCGCACGTCGTCGTTGAAGATGTTGACCTTGGTGCCGAGCTCGGTCACCACTTCTCCGTTGACGGTGACGCAGCCGGCCTGGATGAAGGTGTCGGCCTCGCGGCGTGAGCAGACTCCCGAATTGGCCATGAAGCGGTTGAGCCTCATTTCGTTCTTGGCCATGGGCTCGTATGCAGGGCCGTCATAATTGGAGTTTACCTGAGGCCTGCGGCTTATCATGCGGTCGATGCCCTCGTTGGAACTTTTGGAGAACGGGGATTTGCCGCCCGGACGCTTGCCGCCCTTTCCGGGCTTGCGGCCTTTGGCGGGCCCGCCGAAATGCGAGGCTCCCTGATGCTCTCCCCACTGCTTCTCGAGGTTGGCGTGGGATTCGCCGTAGCGGGGCTTCTGCGGCCTGTCGCCGTGGGGACGCTCGCCGTAGGGGCGCTCTCCGTAAGGACGTTCGCTGTGAGGGCGCTCGCCATGAGGCCTCTCTCCGAAGGAACGTTCCCCGTAGGGGCGCTCGCTGCGGGAGCGGTCGCCATAGGGGCGGTCGCCGCCGTATCTGTTGTTGTTCTGATTGTACGAATGAGGTCTGTCCCCGAAGGAACGTCTTTCGCCCCAGGGCTTGCTGCCCTCGGACTGGATGTCTACCTTTTCTGTGCGGTTTACACTACTGTTTTTCCTTGGTCTGAGTTTACGGCCGTCTTTTGAATAACCTTCCATAGATCTTGAATTTGATGATGACTCACGTCATCATTTTAAATTGAAAATATAAGTGATTGTGCCCTCTTGAAGCGCCGGAGCACTGGCGCTCATTGTGAAGCCCGTTTCCAGGGCGGCGTTGCGCGCCGCGGTCCAGAGGGCCTTGTCTGTTACGGTGGTGCCGTCCGCACCGGGGACGGCCTTCTGCACTTTCCCGTACTGGTCCACCCAGATTTTCACGACGACCTTGCCGCTCTCCTGGGATGTGTATACGGGTTTCTTGAGGCCTGCCTTGTCGACCTCGCGGCCTTCCAGGTGGGCGTTGGGCTTGCCGTCGGTGTTGCCTTTGTTGACGTTGCCTGTGGGCTGTCCGGGCTTGAAGGTCGTGGAACCCTCGGTGGCGCCGTGGGCGGCGGTAAGCGTGGTGTCTTTCTTCGCCATGCCGGGGAAGGTGGCCCTGGGGTCCAGGACGGGTTCTTCCTCGCGCGGAGGCTCGGGGACTTCTACGTCTCCGTGTGTGTCAGGCTTGGTGGCGGGAGTGATGTTGGGTTTGGTGGAAATCACGGGGGATTCACTCCTCTGCACCAGTTCGATGCGCTCCTCGGGGTTTACGTCTTCGCCCTTCGGGTCGCGGCCCGTCTTCTGTACCACGGGCTCCATTTCCTCTTCGAAATCAAGGAGGAAGGTGTTCTCCGCGGGTGGCGGGTAGAGGTATTTTATGCCGCTGAACGAAACGAGAAGCGCTGCGCAGACGTGGACCGTCAGCGTCAGCACTATTCCGGTGAGCACTGCATTGCGCTCTCTCTCGTGGCGTTCTCGGAGGTATTGTTTCATTCGGGTTGCGTGGCCAGTATGACCTTATAGTGATTGCGTTTGGCGATGTTCATCACCTGCACTATCTCCTTGATGGGGACGGACTCGTCGGAGTAAATTGAGAAAGTGGGGTCTTCTTCCGTCTGCAGGAGCCCTACGAGCTCGTCTTCCACCTGCTCCAGGGAAACGGGGGTCTCGTTGCCGTTCACGTGGAACGTGTACTGCTCGTCGCCCCAGTCCTTGATGGACACGGTTGCAACCGCCTTGGCGCCCACCTGCCCGGTGCTCTTGGGAAGGAGCAGCTTGAGGGCGTTGGGATTAACCAGCGTGGAGGTCACCAGGAAGAAGATCAGCAGGAGGAACACGATGTCGGTCATGCTCGACATCGCGATGGAAGGATCTGCCTTTGTGGTGCGCTTGAGTGCCATTATTCGTCCTCTTCTTTTTTGGCTGCCTGCCCGGCTGCGGGGGCCTGGGGCTCGTCCAGCAGGTCCATGAATTCTATGGTGCTGCTCTCCATCTGGAACACCACGTTGGATACCTTGGAGGTGAGGTAGTTGTAGCCGAAGTAGGCTATGATGCCCACGATAAGGCCTCCGACCGTGGTGATCATTGCGGTGTAGATACCGCTGGACAGCAGAGTGATGTCGATGTTGTTGCCTGCCTGGCTCATGTTGAAGAAAGCCTGGACCATACCGATGACGGTGCCGAGGAATCCTATCATGGGGGCGCCGCCGGCAATCATTGCCAGGTAGGGGAGTCCTTTCTCGAGGCGGGCGACCTCTACGTTGCCCACGTTCTCGACAGCGCTCTGGATGTCGCCCAGAGGCTTGCCGTAGCGGTCCAGACCGGTTTCAACCATGCGGGCGACGGGGGTGTCGTACTTGGAGCAGAGGGTCTTGGCGGACTTGAGCTTGCCGTCGTGGATGTAGTCGCGTATGTCCATCATGAAGTCTTTGTCGACCTTGGAGGCCTGGTGAATCATCCAGAGCTTCTTGCCGAAGATGTAGATGGCGATGACGGAGAGGATGAGCAGGACAATCATGAGGGGACCGCCCTTGACAGCCATGTCGATGAGCGAGTAGGACATTTCCTGCTGCACCGGTGCGGCCGGTACCGCCTGAGCGGCCTGTACGGCCTCGACGGGGTCTGCCTGAAGCAAATAATTGAGCATATCTTAAAAGTTATATTTTTCCAATTCTGCAAATATAGTCAAAATTCCCGACCTATCATATCCTTTCTGCACAATCCGTTTGCAACCAGCCCTGACGGCCGTCGGAGAGCTCTACGTTGTTCCAGCCTCCGACCTCTTCAAGCACCTTCACTTTGGTGCCTTCGTGGAGTACGAAAAGGTTCACTCCGCTGCCTGGAGAACTCTTCACCTCGGCCACCGGAACGGTTATTACCGCATGGTCTGAGGTTCGGGCGTCGCTGCGCTGCCAAAAGGCGAAGCCGAGACTCAGCAACGAGCTGAGCAGCAGCACGATGCCGACGAAGAATCCGACCTTGCGGGACCTCCCTTCGGAGAGCAGGAAAAGCAGCAGCATGGCCAGCGTGCCGGCCAGGAAGACCAGGAACAGCACCGCCCATACGCCCGACGGCAGCAGCCAGCAAGCCTTGCGGCCCCATGCCTCCAGGAAGAATTCCGGCACCTCCTCGATGCGGTCCTGCAGCTGCGAACGTACGAACTCCAGATTGACGCGGGCGTCTTTGTTGGAAGGGTCGGACTTCAGTGCGCGTTCGTACCAGAGCACCGCGTGGGCGACGTCACCCCCCTTGTAGCAGGCTCCGCCTATGTTGTAGTAAAGTTCGCTGCTCTGCAGTCCGCCCTCGGCGATAGCCTGCCAGCTGGCGGCGGCCTCTTCCCATTGTTGGGCGGAATAGGCTTCCACGCCCCTGCGCCACAGAGAATCCGTATCCTGGGCTCCGGCCGGCAGAGAGACGGCGAGCAGCAGTGCCAGGACGGCGGCTCCTGCCGCGCCCGCAGTCTTGCGATGTACTTTTCCCATACTTGATTCGATTTCTGAAATCACCGCCACGGCGCCCTCGTAGTGGGCGTTCATGGCCTCATGGCCCTCGGAAGGGGCGTAACGTGCGAATTCGCAGGCATCCAGCAGCGCCGTGAAACGGTCTGCGAGCTCCTGTGCGGCTCCGGCCTCCACCAGCTTTTCGCTGATGTTCTCCTTGCTGAGGTCGGCCGCCTGGATGTTCAGCTTGTCGGAAACGAATCCCAGCAGGGCCTTGTGAAGTTCCTCGTAGAAAGCTGTATAGAGGTCTTTGTGCAGGAAGTCCCCTGCGAGCGACAGGCGCTTGCGGGCCATCTTGGCGGCTCCGCTGCGTCGGGTCAGGGCTACGTCGGCCCTTCTTGCCGCGTTCCTGCGGATTATGAAATACAAGGCCGCGGCGATTGCGCACAGGGCAGCCGCAATCAGCCAGAACAGGCCGGAACCTGCGAAGAAGTATCCCTTGCGCGAGAAGGCGGGCTTGCCGGTGACGATGTACCGTATGTCGCTGCCGAGGTCCTTTACGTCCTTGCGGGAAGGATTGACGATAAGCTGACCGCCGCTGGATGCCTGCTGGGTTTCGGCGCCCTTGGAGACCTTGAGCGGCATGCTTTCGCTGCGGAGCGTTACGAACTTGCCGCCGCTGGCGTCGTAGTAGCTGTACTCCACGGGCCCGAGCACGAAGTCGCCGTGGCTGCGCGGGATGAACGGATACTCGAAGGTCTTGCTGCCGCCGTCGCTGCTTGTCTTGATGTCGTAAACCTCGAAATCGGGAGGGAAATCGACCTTGGGAGCCTCCAGGAGCGATATGTTGCCCTTGCCGGAGATGGTGATGCGCAGAGTCCCCGCGTCGTGGGCGGCGAGGGAGTCACGCGACAGCGAAGCGTTCATGCGGAAGGAGCCGACTCCGCCTCCGAACGATGCGGGAGCGCCTGCCGGAATGCGCGAGACATGCACTTTGACTGCCGGGGTGCTGACCCGTTTGCGCACGGTGCGGTATTCGTCCTGGAAGAAACTGTCGAAGATACTGCCCGACGAAGCCCTGCGGTCGCGTACGTTGACGAGGCACACGAGCTCTGCGGGGTCGATGGTGAGCTCTCCCGACTGCTGCGGGATGAGCGTCCAGCTGCGGAGCACGGCGGCGTTGTAGATGCGGTCGCCGACGCTCTCGCGGCGGAATTCGATATTGGTGGGAGCCTGCACTTCCTGGCTCCAGAAGCCGTTGAAACTGGGGAAGCGGGCATCTTCGAAGCCGGCGATGTTCACCCGCTGGTACAGCTTGAGCGTGGCGCTGATGGTCTCTCCCACCACTGCCTTGTTCTTGCTCAGGTACAGGCGCATGAAGAGGTCTTCGCCCGACGGGGTGACGCTGCCTGCGCGTTCTTCCGCTCCGCCGTCCTGCTCCCTGCCGGAGCCGCCCTGGCTGCCGGACCCCTGGGAGCCCTGAGCGGCCCCGTTGGATACCACCTGGACGCTTACGCTCCGGGAACTGATGCGCTCGCCCTTCACCGTAGCCGTAGCCGCCGGCAGCTGGAAAGTGCCGGTGCTCTTCGGCATGAGCACGTATGTGTAAGTGGTCTGGGAAGTCTGAGTCTTCTTCCCGTTTACAATGCTGATTGAGGTCGAGGTGCCCTTCTGAGGCCCCCAGACCATCTGGAAGTCACCCGACGGTTCCCACTCGAACGACGACGGGCGGTGCTCCCCCTCGATGGTGAAAGTGATGTTGAACTGTTCGTCGAGCGCCACGAGGTTCTGTACGTTCACTCCGATGGAGCTTTGTCCCAGAGCCTGCACGGCAAAGGCGGACAGGGATGCGAGTATAAGTAGTATGCGTCTCATTACCAATTCTTTTCTTTCTGACGGGATTTCAGGGCGGCGGCCTTTTCCTTGTTTACCTTGTCCTGGGTTTCCTTCTCCTTGGCCTGTATGGCCTGGAGCATCTGCTGGGCCTGCTGGGGAGATATCTTCTGCTCCTGCTGACCTTGCTGCTGCCGGGAATCCTGGTCCTGCGGCTGGTTCTGCTGATTATCCTGCTGCCGGTCCTGGTTGTCCTGCTGGTTGTTCTGGTCCTGCTGATTGTCCTGGTTCTGCTGATTGTCCTTGTTCTGCTGGTCCTGATTCTGCTGGTTGTCCTGATTGTCCTGGTCGTCCTGATTGTCGCCTCCGCCTCCGTTCTGTTGGTTCTGCAGCATCAGTTTGGCGTATATGTAGTTTTCCTTGGCGTCCAGGTCGTCCGGCGTCAACAGTAGAGCTTCGCGGAAAGCCTTCACGGCGGCTGCGTAGTCTTTCTTCTGCAGGGCCACGTCGCCGCTGTTGAAATGCCAGCTGGCTGCGTCAGGGCTCTGAGGCGCCACGTCCTTCACAGCCTGCAGCGCCTTCTGGGCGCCTTCCCAGTCCTGCTGGCGGTACAGGCTCGAAGCGAGGTCGTACTGACCGGCCACCGACAGGGAATCCTTCAGGACGGCCTTGCGGTAGTCGATTTCAGCCTCCTTGTATTCCTGTTTAGCGAACTTGCGGTTGCCCGAGCGCACCTCGCGCCTGTCGGTCTGGGCGTGCAACGCCGCCGGAGCGCTCAGCAGCGCGGCAGCGGCAATCAGGCATATTATCGATATCCTTTTCATTTGAACAGGCTCTTTCTGTGTTTCCTCTCGCCTATGAGCATCTCCAGCACGAGCAGCGCTGCAGCGGCTCCGAGGAAATACATGAACAATTCGTCATATTCTTCGAACACGATGGAGCTGTAGCGTTCCGCCTCCATCTTCTTTATGTCGTCCACGATGGGGGAGAGGCCGAACTCCTCGTTGCCGGCGTGTACGTAGGCCCCGCCGCCCTCCTGGGCCATCTTGCGGAGCGTGCCCTCGTCGAGCCGGGTGACCACTATGTTGCCGTCGCTGTCTTTCAGCAGGCCTCCTTCCATGGGGATGGGCTGACCCTGCTGGGAGCCGACGCCGATGGTGTATACCTTGATGCCCAGCTCTGCAGCCTGGCGGGCGGCGTCCACGGCATCGTCCTCGTGGTTCTCGCCGTCGGTTATCACTATGATTGCACGGCTCTTCTCGCTCTGGGCGCTGAAGCTCTTCATGGCGGTGCGTACGGCATCTCCGATTGCCGTGCCCTGCACCGGTACCGAACCGGTGTCGATGTTGCCGAGGAACATCTTTGCCGACACGTAGTCGGTTGTGATGGGGAGCTGCACGAACGAAGTTCCGGCGAAGATTATCAGGCCGATGCGGTCTCCTGCCAGACGGTCCACGACGCGCGAGATTGCCAGTTTGGCCCTGTCGAGCCTGGAAGGGGAGTAGTCCTGGGCGAGCATCGAATTGGAGACGTCCAGGCAAATCATGATTTCCGCGCCCTTGGCTTCGTGTTCCTTGAGCTTGGCGCCCATCTGCGGACGGGCGATGCCGATGGTGAACAACAGCCATGCGAGGGAGAATACGACTGTGCGCACCCAGCCCTTTGCGCCCGACCAGGACGGCATGAGGGAGCGTACGAGAGTCTCGTCGCCGAATCGGCGTATTCTTTTGGTCCTCAGCGCTCTGAGTATCCCGTATGCGATGGGGAATACGGGTACGAGCAGCAGCAGCCAAAGGTATGCGGGAGAGGCAAAGTACAACATTACGGCATCCTCCTTATAAGCAGTCCGGCAAGCAGTTCAAGCAGCAGGCAGATGAGCGCTGCAAGCGCATACCGGCCGAACAGTTCTTTGTACACGGGGAAGCTGTCCACGGTGGTGCGGGCCTTCTCCATCTTGTTGATTTCGGAATAGATTTCCGACAGCTTGGTGTTGTCGGTGGCGCGGAAATAGCGGCCTCCGGTGGCCTCGGCGATACCCTTGAGCAGGTCTTCGTCTATTTCCACCTTCATCTGCTGCATCTCTACGCCCCAGGGTGTCACGACGGGGTACGGAGCCATTCCGTTGGCTCCCACGCCGATGGTGTAAACCCGTACGCCGTAAGTCTTTGCGATTTCTGCAGCGGTCTGCGGGGCAATCTCTCCGGAGTTGTTCACGCCGTCGGTGAGCAGTATCACCACGCGGCTCTTGGCGTCGGAATCTTTCATGCGGGCCACGGCGGTGGCGAGCCCGTTTCCAATGGCGGTGCCGTCTTCAATCAGCCCTGTCTGCACCTCCTTCATGAGGTTGATGAGGGTGGCGCGGTCGGTCGTAAGCGGGCACTGGGTGTAGCTCTCGCCGGCAAATACCACTATCGCCATGCGGTCCGAGGGCCTCTGGGCAATGAATTCTATTGCGATGTCCTTGGCGGCGCTGATGCGGTCGGGCTTGAAGTCCCGGGCCAGCATACTGGTCGAAACGTCCATGGCGAACGCGATGTCGATGCCCTCGGTGTCGATGTGCTCGACCTCCGAACTCGAACGGGGCCTTGCGATCGCGAGCACGATCAGTACGAGCGCTGCCGTGCGGAGTACGAACGGCAGATGCCTGAGCACGGCAAGGACGCCTGAGCCTCCGCTCGTCCAGGGAGACGAGGAGGAGACGCGCAGATGGGGCCTCCGGTCCGTCAGTTCCATCCACAGGTAGTGGACGACGAGAAGCGCCGGAACGGCCAGCAGCCACAGCAGGGCGGGATATTCGAAGTACATTATTCGTCACCGGCCTCCTCTCCGGAGACCTCCTTTTCGAGGTCGGTCTGATAGGTGGTTGTAACGAAACTCACCGCCAGCGGCAGTGCCTTTGCGTTGTCGGCGTCTGAAACTATGTGCTTGGCGAATTTCACGAAGTCGGCAGTCTCGAAGAGCTCCTTGAGCGACAGGTACATTTCCGGCGTGATGTCCTCCTCGCCCTTGAGCGCTGCGAAGAGCTCGGCCGTGGTCATTTCGGGAGCGTCCACTCCCCAGCGGTCGTCTATGTAGAACTTCAGGGCGTCGGTGATGCCGGAGTAGAAGGCCTTCTGCTTTTCGGGAGCCCAGTATTTGTCGGAACGATACTTGTCCAGCTCGCGCAGGGCCACAATGTAGGCGGGGTCCTTGGGCTTGCCGGCCTCCTCCCTGCGCTTGCGCGCTCGCACAATCAGCCATATCGCCAGTGCGACCAGGGCCGCGGCAGCGAGACCTCCGAGCAGCCAGGGGAGCACCTCCGCGAAAGTGACGGGGTAGCCTATCTGTCCCTTGATGTCGTGTATCTCGAAAGTGGCCGTATCCACCGGCATGGTCTTGACTTCCATTTCTATCCCTTTGAATATCAGGGTGTCCGTCTTGCCGTCGGAGGTGCGGAGTACGGGGATGTCGGGCAGCAGGTATTTACCTTCCTCGAAGGGCGCGACAATTATGGAGGCGTTCAGGTCGAAGCCGCGGCCGGCAGCCTTGCGGGCGGCTTTGGCATTGCGGGAATGAATGGTGCGGCCTCCAACCAGGGTGTCGAGCTGCCAGTCTCCGATAATGGCGAGGGTGTCGCCGGAGAACTGCTGGATCTGCGGCAGGGCGAAGGTGTCACCGTCCCGCAGGCCCTCCAGGGTGACGCCGTAGCGCAGCTGGTCTGCGATGAGTATCGAATCGCGTTTCTGAATCTGCGTAAGCGCGGCATTTCCTGCCGGAACGACGTCCAGAAGCGCAGCGAGTATGATTGCAAGAAGTTTCATTTGTGGGCGAACAGGGTCATCAGGCCCTTGACATAGTCTGAATCGGTGGCTATTTCCACGCTGTCTATCTGATACTTGTTGAGAAGTTTCTCCTCCTTCGCGCCGAGATTCTCGAACCACTGCGAGTAGCTGCGGCGTACGCGTGCCGAATCGGTGTTAATCCACGCTCCCCGGCCGGTTTCCGCATCCTTGATGTGTACCAGGCCTACGGGCACGAGCGTCCTTTCGCGGGGGTCGCGGACTTTGATGACGGAGATGTCATGCCTGCCTGCCGCCACCTTGAGGGCCTCTTCGTAGCGGGGCGCACCGCTGCTGTCAGCGTCAATCATGTCGCTGAGTATGAATGCGGTACACTTCTTCTTGATGGCGTTGGTGAGGAACCTGACTGCTCCGCTGATGTCGGTGCCGTCGCTGCTCGGCTCCAGCTGCAGCATTTCCCTAATAATATGAAGGAGGTGGCTGCGGCCCTTCCCCGGCGGGATGAATTTTTCTATCCTGTCGCTGAAGAACAGGGCGCCGACCTTGTCGTTGTTGAGGATTGCGCTGAAACTCAGCACCGCCGCTATTTCGGCTATCCTTTCGCGCTTGGTCTGGCCCTGCGTTCCGAACAGTCCCGAACGGCTTACGTCCACGAGCAGGACGACGGTGAGCTCGCGCTCCTCTTCGAAGACCTTGACGTAAGGGGCTCTCAGGCGCGCAGTGACGTTCCAGTCCATGCTGCGTACGTCGTCGCCCCACTGGTACTCGCGCACTTCGCTGAACGCCATTCCGCGGCCCTTGAAGGCCGAATGGTATTCGCCCGCGAATATCTGGTGCGAGAGCGCCTTGGTCTTTATCTCAATCTTGCGGACCTTCTTTATCAGTTCTTCCGTTGTCATGGCATCCCATCGTTACGGTACGATAACGGCGTTGATGACTTTCTCGATAATCTGTTCTGTCGTGACGTTTTCGGCCTCGGCCTCGTAGGAAAGGCCGATGCGGTGCCTGAGCACCTCGTAGCACACGGCGCGCACGTCTTCCGGAATCACGTAGCCCCTGCGCTTGATGAAGGCGTAGGCCTTTGCCGCAAGGCTAAGGGAAATGCTCGCACGCGGAGAGGCTCCGTAGGAAATGAGGTCGGAGAGCTCTCCCAGACCGTATTCCTTGGGGGTGCGGGTAGCATATACTATGTCCACTATGTAGCGCTCAATCTTCTCGTCCATATACACTTCGCGGACAATCTTGCGGGCGCGGACTATATCCTCGGGGCTTACGACCTGGTTGGGGGAGGGGAACTGCCCGCTGTTGTTCATGCGGACGATGAGTTTCTCTTCCTCCTTGCCGGGGTAGTTCACCAGGACCTTGAGCATGAAACGGTCCACCTGGGCCTCGGGCAGGGGATAGGTGCCCTCCTGCTCCACGGGGTTCTGGGTGGCCATCACGAGGAACGGCTGCGGCAGGCCGTAGGTCTGGTCGCCGAGGGTTACCTGACGCTCCTGCATGGCCTCGAGCAGCGCCGACTGCACCTTTGCGGGGGCGCGGTTTATTTCGTCCGCCAGTACGAAATTGGCGAAGACGGGGCCCTTGTGGACCTCGAACTCCTCCTTCTTCTGGGAGTAGATGAGTGTGCCGGTGACGTCTGCAGGGAGCAGGTCGGGGGTGAACTGTATACGGCTGAACTTGCCGCCGACGGCCTTTGCAAGTGTGCTGATTGCCAGGGTTTTGGCGAGGCCTGGCATACCTTCGAGGAGTATGTGGCCGTCTGCCAGGAGGGCTATCATGAGATTCTCGACCAGATGTTTCTGTCCCACTATGACCTTGCCCATTTCCAGGCTCAGGATGTCAACGAAGCCGCTTTCGTGCTGTATGCGATCGTTGAGCTCTTTGATGTTTACGCTTTCCATATAGTGTTTTGTTTCGTGTGCATTATGTGCGCAGCAGATTATGCAAAAAATGTGCCCGCCGCCGACAAAATAAATTCTGATTATTCCGGCCGATTGCTTATCTTTGCAGATTCAGTAAGCTGTATGATTAACCAAGACCAGATAAAAGAGCTGTCGGCCCGCGTGCAGGCGCTCGGCAAATACCTCAAGATAGACGAAAAACGCTCGGATGTCGCTTCCCGCGAGGCCCGGACCCTCGCCCCCGGCTTCTGGGACGACCCCAAGGCGGCCGAGGCCTTTCTCAAGGAGGTGAATTCCGTCAAGTTCTGGCTCACCGCCTACGACGCCCTCTGCTCGAAGCTCGATGACCTGGAAGTCCTTGCCGAACTCGACCCTGAGGGGCCCGATACCGACGCTGCGTACGCCGATGCCCTCAGGGCCTTGGAAGACCTGGAATTCAAGAACATGCTCGGCGCGGAAGGCGACAATCTCGGCGCCGTGCTCACGATAAACTCCGGCGCCGGCGGCACCGAGGCCAACGACTGGAGCGCCATGCTCATGCGCATGTACCTCCGCTGGGGCGAGCGCAACGGTTACAAGATGACCACCACCGAGCTCATCGAGGGCGACGAGGCCGGCATCAAGTCCTGCACCATACAGTTCGAGGGCGATTTCGCATACGGCTACCTCAAGGCCGAATCCGGCGTCCACCGCCTCGTGCGCCTTTCTCCCTTCAACGCCCAGGGCAAGCGTCAGACCACGTTCAGCAGCGTCTTCGTGTATCCGCTTGTGGACGACAGCATCAACATAGAAATCAATCCTTCCGACATAGAGTGGGACACCTTCCGCAGCGGCGGCCACGGCGGCCAGAACGTCAACAAGGTGGAGACCGGAGTGCGCGTACGCCACATTCCTACCGGCATCACCGTCGAGAACACGGAAACCCGCTCCCAGCAGGACAACAGGCAGCGGGCCTTGCTGATTCTCAAGTCGCGTCTGTACGACATAGAGCTCAAGAAACGCCAGGAAAAGCAGGCCGAGCTCGAAGGCCAGAAGAAACGCATCGAATGGGGCAGCCAGATCCGCTCCTACGTGCTGCACCCTTATCGCATGGTCAAGGACCTGCGCACCGGCCTCGAGACCGCCGACACCCAGGGAGTCCTGGACGGCGACCTTAACGCCTTCATGAAAGAATTCCTAATGCAACAATAAAATATGGCTGAATTCAAATACGCGCCCATGTTCCAACTGGGCCCCGACACTACTGAGTATTACAAGATTCCCGGCTCCGAAAAACTTGTCAAGACGGTTAAACTCGGAGGTCATTGCGGCTGCGGCGGCAAAACGCTTCTGGAGGTCAGCCCCGAGGCTCTCACCCTGGTCGCCCAGCAGTCTTTCCACGACTGTCAGTTCATGCTGCGCCGCGCTCACAACGAGCAGGTGGCTGCAATCCTGAGGGACCCTGAGGCCAGCGACAACGACAAATATGTGGCCCTGCAGTTCCTCCGCAATGCCGAAACCGCCGTCAAGGGCGTGCTTCCCTTCTGCCAGGACACCGGCACGGCCATCATCCACGGAGAAAAGGGCCAGAGGGTATGGACCGACTTCGAGGACGAAGAGGCCCTGAGCCGCGGCGTCTTCAACACCTATACCCAGGAGAACCTGCGTTACAGCCAGAACGCTCCGCTCGACATGTACAACGAGGTCAATACCAAGTGCAACCTGCCTGCGCAAATCGACATCGAGGCGGTGCAGGGAGACGAATACCGCTTCATCATGGTTGCAAAGGGCGGCGGCAGCGCCAACAAGACATATTTCTATCCCATGACCAAGGCCACTATCCAGAACGAGGGCACGCTGCTTCCGTTCCTGGTGGAAAAGATGAAGAGCCTCGGCACCGCGGCATGCCCGCCCTACCATATCGCATTCGTAATCGGCGGCACCAGTGCGGAGAAGAACCTCCTCACCGTCAAGCTTGCCAGCATCAAGTTCTATGACTCCCTGCCCACAACCGGCGACGAGACCGGCCGCGCCTTCCGCGATGTCGACCTCGAACGGAAATTGCTCAAGGAGGCTGCAAAGATTGGCCTCGGAGCCCAGTTCGGCGGCAAGTATCTGGCCCACGACATCCGTGTGGTACGCCTTCCCCGCCACGGCGCAAGCTGCCCCATCGGAATGGGCGTGAGCTGCAGCGCCGACCGCAATGTCAAGAGTAAGATCAATGCCGACGGCGTGTGGATTGAGAAGCTGGACACCAACCCCTCAGAGCTTATTCCCGAGGAATTCCGCCGTCCCGGCGAGGGCCCGAAGGGGATAGAAATCGACCTTGACAAGGGAATCGACGCCGTCCGCGCCGAACTTTCCAAATATGATGTAGGTACGCGCGTGAATCTCAAGGGCACGATTATCGTGGCCCGCGACATCGCCCACGCAAAGCTCAAGGCCCGTCTGGACGCTGGCGAGGAGATGCCCGCTTATTTCAAGGACCATCCCATCCTGTACGCCGGTCCGGCCAAGACCCCCGAAGGCTACCCCTGCGGTTCCATGGGGCCTACCACTGCCAATCGCATGGATCCGTATGTCGATGAGTTCCAGGAGCGCGGCGCGTCTCTGGTGATGATTGCCAAGGGCAACCGCTCCAAGCTTGTGACTGACGCCTGCCAGAGGCACGGAGGTTTCTATCTCGGTACCATAGGTGGCGTGGCGGCGGTGCTTTCCCAGAGTTGCATTCGCAGCATCGAGTGCGTGGAGTATCCCGAGCTCGGCATGGAGGCCATCTGGAAGATTACCGTTGAAGATTTCCCCGCCTTCATACTCGTCGACGACAAGGGCAACGACTTCTTCAAAAAAATAGGACTGTAAAGAAAAATACCTATATTTGCGGCCGTTTGCGGGCGTGTTGAAATGGTAGACAAGCAAGACTTAGGATCTTGTGCCTTGCGCGTGTGGGTTCGAGTCCCACCGCCCGCACTTTTTTGTGGCTCGCTTTTTGAGAGAGTGCCATCCGATGAAAAGATTCATGTACATACTTGCCGTCCTTTCCACCCTCGTCGTGGGGAGCGGATCCGTCACGGAGCTTAATGCCGCGGAGGCTTCCGAGGCTGCAGCCCGCCGCAGGAACAAGGCCGACGAGCCTGTGATTGATTTCACCCACCGCTACGCGGACATTCATCTCACCATGAAGCTTTCCCGCCTCAAGACTCTCAACAAGTTCCTTCCCAACTCGCTTCGCCGCGAGATAGGGGATGAGTACTATCCCGAGATCCGCCGCTGTCTGACTGCCGGCGACAGCATGAGCTTCAAGGAGGGCAAGGCGAGCATAGAGCGCTTCGAGGGCGGAAAGGTCAAGCTTACGCTGACCTTCCCCAACTTCATCATGGTCATCCGTGAGGCTACCTGGGAGCAGATTGACGAGGTATTTGAGGAATATTTCTAGTATTCCGGCACATTTTCGCTCACTTTCGTATACCTATATATTATAGGAGTGGCCTGAAGGCCCGCGAAAGTGAATTTTTTATGGAAAATGTTGCAGAAAAGAATTTTTCTATATAAATTTGCGCGTTAATAAGTTTATTGGCGTAAAGGGTATTGTGCCCATACGCCGGCAAACAATGGCAAGGTTACTAAACCCTAGAACAAAAATATTTTTAATAATTTTAACTTTTAATTACTTAATGTATGAGAAAAATCTTTAGAATGGCAATCGTGAGCATCTTCGCAGGTGCTGCACTTTTGACCGGATGTACCAAAGATTACAGCCAGGAGATTGACGAGCTCACGAACAACGTCTCCAGCCTGGATTCTCAGGTCAAGGAGCTCAAGGCTCTCATCGACAAGGGCTATGTAATCACGGACGTTAAGGAAAACAGCGATGGTTTCCTGATTTCTTTCTCCAACGGCACCTCCAAGCAGGTCTATAACGGCAAGCAGGGAGAGAAGGGCGCTACCGGCGCTCAGGGCGAGAAAGGTGACAAAGGTGACAAAGGTGACAAAGGCGACAAGGGCGACAAGGGCGACAAGGGTGACACCGGTGCCACTGGCGCAGACGGCCACTCTCCCGTAATCACCATCGAGACCGGCGCTGACGGCGAGCTCTACTGGGCTATCGACGGCACCCTTACCACCTACAAGGCTCAGGGCCCTCAGGGCGTAGCCGGCAAGGATGGCAAGGACGGCGTTGACGGCAAGGACGGCAAAGACGGCGTTGACGGCAAAGACGGCAAGGACGGCAAAGACGGCAAGGACGGCAACTACTGGAAGCTCGACACCGCAACCTACAAGTGGGTTGAGTACAGTGGTGAGACCGCTACCGGCACCACCGCAGACGTCTTCCCCAACGGCGTACGCCCCCTCACCGCAGTCTGGGATGATGTGAACGGTACCCTTACCTTCGCAAACGTCCTCAGCGGCGACAAGTACGTTGAGTATACTCTCGACCTCAAGGCCACCCTCAGCAGCATCGTTGCTGTTCCCCAGCTCTACTACGGCGGTATCGAGGCTTTCGAGTACAACTACATGAACTACCTCGCCGGTTACGTTGCACAGGGCAACGCCGAGGTTGACGACGACGATGCACAGCACGCTGTCATCCCCAACCTCAACGCAGCCAATGCACGTGCCGTTCAGGCTTACTATCTCGGTTCCATCGGAACTGCACAGTACTGGGTCAACCCTGCTGCTTACGATGCAGAGAAGGACGCTTCCTTCGAGATGTTCGGCAAGGACTACAAGTACATGGATGTCCCTACCCGTGCAACCGGTTGGAAGCCCGTTATCTACAAGGGTTATGCAGATTTCCCTACCGGTGTTGAGAATGTCAATGCCAACCTCTACAACGTATTCTACACCATCGAGAACGCTGACAAGCTCGAGCCTGTCGCAGTTGCTCCCGGTACCACTCCTACCGGCCGGAAGAGCGATGTTTCCGTAGTCCGTCTTGAGGGCTTCGACACCACTGCCGGTCTCCAGGAAGGCGCAGAGGAAGTCTCTTCCGACTATGCTGCCATCGTTCCCATGGAGGAAGGCCTTGCAGCTCTCTCCTTCAACGTTTCTCCTCAGTCCAGGAACTACGATACCGACGCAGCTGTCGAGACCTGGTACAATTCTGACGCGCAGTGCCCCGATATTGCTACCATCTATCACCTCTACACCACTGCAGAGGCTGCTGCAACGGGTAACGGTATCCCCGTTTACTACAATGGTGGCGCTGTAGAAATCAACTGGGTCAACGTCCACATGTTCGAGGCTGACAAGACTCAGCCCCGCACCGTCGGCACCACTCACAAGGCCGTCTCCCTCAAGGAGCTCATGGACAAGTATCCCGGATTCTCCATCAGCTATCAGCTCG
Organism: uncultured Bacteroidales bacterium; assembly: GCA_946614205.1. The sequence continues at coordinate 20,462 of CAMOGR010000148.1, forward strand.
TTCCCTACACCCTCGGTACCAACGTCACTCCCGAGAATGCATTCGGTAAGCTTGATTCCAAGGATGGCAAGTGGTTCTTCACTCCTATGTATGCTGACCGTCAGCCTGACGGCACCTATAAGTCCATCTCTATCGCAGAGGCTGGTGCAGAAGGTCCTTCCGCAGTCGGTCGTCGTCCTATCGTCCTCGCTCAGCTCAAGGACAAGGCAGGTCGCGTAGCTCTCATGGGTTACTTCAAGATTCAGATTGTCAAGGAGAAGATTGTCGATCCCGGTACCGACACCTACGACGGTGTTCTTATCAAGGACTTCAGCTCCAACAAGTTCGCTTACACCTGCGCTACCGACAGTGTCAAGACCAACTGGCTCGACATGTCCTCCACAATCCTCGAGAACTACTTCAAGATCCCTTACGAGGAGTTCCGCAGCAACTTCACTCCTGTCTGGAAGGATGGTGCTACCACTCCTAACGCTGAATGGGAAGTCGAGACTTATGTCAAGGTCGGCGGTGACGGCACCAAGGCTGAAGACTACAAGGCTCTCCACATCGACAACGATCCTGCTAAGGACTTCACCTACGGTACCATCTCCTACCGTCCTGAGTACGGTACTACCTTCACCGGTGGTGGTGTCAACGATATCTTCAAGATCACTCTGAACAAGGCCCAGAAGGACAACCTCCGTGCAATCACTGGCAAGACCCAGACTCTCTATGTCCAGTTCTACAACGGTCGTGACCACTACTTCCTTGGCTTCAAGATCTACATGGACAAGGATGCATCTGCCAAGTTCATCGAGCACAACCCTTCATACTGGTTCAACGATGTAGACGCTTCCAAGTTCAACACCGTACGTCGTAACGTTCCCGTCCCTGACAAGTGGGTACGCGGCGGAGCCGGCAACACCGATGTTACCGATTATCGCAAGCTTCTCACCGACGACTGGAATGAGAACAGGGTTCAGGTTCTCAATGAAGCTACCGGTGCAGCTCTTGCAGCTGGTGCCTATGAGCTCGAGTGGAACTTCGTTCCTCAGGCCAGCCAGCCTTCTATCGCAGATCCCGACGGCGCAGCTGCTGCCAAGTGGATTGTTGACAACAGCGTTGATCCTGCAGTTATCTACTACAAGGACAACACCAAGCCCGTTGTCACTCTCGACAAGACTACCGGTGAGATTACCTATGTCTACGATCCTGATCCCGACTACATCTCCAAGAAGCTCCTCAACATGTTCGCTCCCAACGACACTGATCCTGCCAAGATGCTCTACTGCATCGTAAGGCTCACCGCTTACAGTGTCGACGCAGCAGCCACTTGCCGCATCGAGCTCGGACATGAGGATATCAACGTCAGGTTCCTCCGTCCTCTGACTCTCAAGCTTGGCGATGGCGCATACCTCCGCGACGCTATCCCTCAGGGTGACGACTTCCCTATCGGTGACCTCATCACTGCCTATGACTGGAACGCCTCTATCTACAGCACTGGCTTCCCTATCTTCCGCAAGGATGCTGCAACCGGTACCTTCGTATCCTGCTACTATCCTAGCGATGCAGATCCTCAGGTTGAGTGGTATGGCTACTATGGATTCCAGAACCTCAGCGTCGACCTTGACAACGTTCTCACCGACCAGCTTGGTGCAGACCGTATCGGCAAGCTCAGCGTCATCAACAATCAGGCCCGTGTTTGGATTGCAAAGAAGACCGACCGTCTGACTGCTATCCCTCCGACCGCAATCGTTATCGACACTGTTGACAAGCTTGGTGACTACATCTTCGTGTACGCTAACAACCTCGGTGTTGTCCACGACTTCAACCTCTATGTTCCTATTACTATCGAGTATGCATGGGGTAAGTACACCGACACTGTGAAGGTTCCTGTACGCAAGACCATCATCGTTGACTAATCATCTTAACAGATTCTCTTAAATATGGCGCGTCTCAGTGAGGCGCGCCATTTTTACCTTAAAAAAATGAAAAAATTTGCTTTTGTACTTCTTGCATTAGCCGTTCTTGCTTCTTGCAAGAATGAGCAGAAGTTCCGTACCTACGAGATGGCGGAAACTGAATTCCGTCAGTCTCTCACCTTCAAGGATACTCTTGCGGTGCTGGTCCTCGGTCAAAATTTCATGGATGCCATGAAGGCTGGTACGCTTGACCTTGAGCTTTCTAATCTTTGCGTCGTTTATAACGACACCCTCTATAAGGTTTCCGACCGTTCGCTGCTCCAACTTCGCCAGCGTTTCGGCAGCGCCGCCATTTCCGATTATGCTCTTGCGAGTTATAACTTTTCCACTCCTGGAATCAACGATTTGAGCTATCGTTATACCATGGATGGCAAGGTTGGTTCTTCTCCTGCCTTCAAGATTACTTTCAATCCTGTCAAGGTTGGCGACGCCTGGTTCCTCACCCTTAAGGACGGAGATATGTCCAGCATAGCCAAGGACCCTGCCGCGCAGGTTCATCCCCTGTCCCCGGCCCCTAATCCGATAGTTCTTAATACCAGATAAATTGACCTTGCTTCTCTCCATACTTTCTGCTTTCCTGCTTGCTGCTTCCGGGGATTTGCTTTCGTTCGACAGCGTTTCCCATGATTTTGGCAGCCAGCCTAAGACGGTAAGTTCCCTTGTACACGAGTTTCGTTTTACGAATAACTCGCAGCGCAGCCTGTCTGTCTCTTATGCCGTCTCCACCTGTTCCTGTACCAAACTTAGCTGGACTACCGGTAAAGTCGGCCCCGGGCAGGAAGGGTTTGTGCGTGCGGAATATTTCCGCGAGCGCAGTGCAGATTCTTTTGAGAAGTTTATTTCCGTGTTCGTGGAAGGAGTGCCCAAGCCCTATGTACTTAGGATTGCCGGCTCTTTCCACGAGACGGAGTCGGGCCTCGCAAAAGAATTTCCGTATCGCCTCTCCGACATCGGCTTCGCGTCTTCAGTGCTCAATGCAGGTGAAGCTTATGCCGGTACCCGGGCTTCGGATTCTTTCTGGGTGGCCAATTTTTCGAACGAGCCCCTCACCGTGTCTTTCTCGGAGTTGTCTGACGGCCTTGCCGTTTCTCCGGATTATCTCCGGATTGATCCCCAGTCGCGGGTCCGTTTCACTTATTTTGTAGATGTTGATTCTCTTGTCTGGGGCCGCAGGCTTTATGCCTTCACCCCTGTCGCTGACGGTAAGCCCCTCGACAAGGTCTCCCTTGCTCTTACCGTAACCCAGGATTTCTCTGCCCTCAGCGACGCAGAGAAGAATGCAGGCCCGCTCCCTCTGGTGCTTGACAGGTCCTGCACATTCGGCACCGTCCGTTCCGGGCGTGCTGCCAAAGCCGCATTCAAGATACAGAATGCATCCGATGCCCCGTTGCGTGTGCTCGCGGCATTTTCAGATTATGACGGCATAAAAGTTGATGCTCCGTCTGTCATTCCACCGCGCGAGACCGCCTCTTTTTCGGTAAGTCTTGCGCCCTCCGTCCTTGCAAAAGGAGAGAACAGTTTCAAGATTCAGGTCCTGAGCAATTCTCCCCTTATGCAGATTGTAGAGGTTTACGTGAAAGGAAATGTTGAATAATATTATAGAATAGCGATATGAATCAAAAGTTGATTTACCGTGTTCCCCAGGCAGACTGGAGCACCTTTGCGGTCGACGCCATCATCTGCGACAGCTTTGAAGCACAGCTCGACCCTTATGATTTTGAAGAATTCGAGTGGTAACCACCTTAAACTATGTTTGTCATGAAAGAATTTCCCAGACTTTTTCTGCCTGCGGCTCTCGTAGTGCTCGCCGCAGCCTGTACGAGGGACATTGAAACAGAAGTCCCTGTAGCTCCCGACGGTCCGGTTCGCTATTATCTGTCCATGGACTCCGCTACCAAGACGGAAATCAGCGGCGAGGGTTCAACGCGCGCCGTCAGCTGGAAGGCCGGAGACAAGATTTATTACTATACCCAGGCAAATCAGGAAGAACCCAAAGAGGCCGTGGTTGCGACCGACGGAACCGGTTCTTATATAGAAATTGACAAGCTTGGCCGCCAGGATACTTTTATAAATGCCGTTTACGGTGTTTTAAGTGCTGATTATTTGTATTCGGACGAGAGTAGCAAGACTGAGATTTCGGTTGCAAGCACTGCGGCCTGCATTCAGGATTACAATACATTTGCCAGTGCTCATTTCTGTGTCGCACACCAGCCGGACAAAACGGTAAAGTCGCTTGCGTTTCATAATCTTACGAGCCTCATAGTCTTCGATTCCGACACTTCGGTAGATAAAGTCGTATTTACCGGCAACGGCGGCGAATCAACTTTGAACGGCGGTCAGTATGGTGACGTCCTTGTCACTTTTGCCAACGGCGGTTATACGGTTGTTCCGAATCCCGTTGCCGATGCTGCCGTGGACATGGACAAAATAACCGTGAACACCAAAGGCTCGGACGGCCTTTTCTACATCTCCGTCCTTCCCACCCTCTTCCAGAGCGGCTTCACCGTGAAGTGCTATGACACTGCGGGTGAGCTTCTGTGCACCAAGTTGACGTATAAGAGCGTGGACCTCACTACCCCGAGGATTCTCAGCATAGGCAGCGCTACCGACTGGCTTGCCAGTCCCGACCCCATCGACCCGGTGATTCCCGTTGCCAGCGTATCTCTTAACCTGCAGGCAAAGAGCGTTGTGGTCGGAACTCCCTTCCAGCTCACTGCGACAGTGGAGCCTGCGCAGGCAGACACCACAACCGTCACCTGGACCAGCAGCAATCCTGAGGTGGCTGCCGTAAGCGCCAACGGCTATGTTACCACGCTTGCCGTGGGTACTGCCGAAATTACCGCTACCGCGGACATGAAGACCACCGTTGACGGGCTGCCCAAGTCTGCTTCCTGCATTGTGACCGTTACCGAGCCTGACGCTCCCGATCTCAGCGCTCACGGAACTGCAAACTGCTACATCGCGCCCCTTGCTGGCGGCACCCGCTATCGCTTCAATGCAAGCGTGAAGGGCAACAGCACCGAGGCCATAACCGGAGCCGCATACGCAGATGTGCTCTGGGAATGCATTCCCGAGCCGTCTTACAGCAATGTCACCATAAGCAGCGGCGATGTGGTTTCAGCCGTCAGCCTGCGTGAGGACGGTTACATCAATTTTACTTCCGTAGGTGCGGGCAATGCCCTTATCGCCGTTCGTGACAATGCTGGCAACATCCTCTGGAGCTGGCATATATGGGTCTGGCCCGGCTACAACGAGTCTACCGCCTCACAGACCTACCGCAACAACACTGGTGTCGCCATGGACCGCGACCTGGGTGCGATTTCGAATTACTCCGACAGCGACGGAGACTATCATCCCTTCGGACTCCTGTATCAGTGGGGCCGCAAAGACCCGTTCTTCGCTAACGATTCACATAAATATGCCCTCGGTCCCAACGTCACTATAGTGCCTGAGCCGGTAGCCTCCGACTCCGAGAAGGGTACCATAGCTTATACCGTGGCGCACCCGATGCAGTATCTCCTGTACCCTGCGAACAACATGAGCGACTGGCTCTTCCTCAATCACGACGACACTCTCTGGGGTACGGAGAAGACCATGTATGACCCCTGCCCTCCCGGTTGGGTGGTCCCGGGTGCGCAGTTCTGGTACAAGACCCTTAATGTAAGTTCTACGAAATATCTCGTGATTGATACCCGCTTGACCCCCGGTATTGACTTTGCCGGATATATGGCTGACGGTTACGAGCACGTGTTCTATCCCGCCGCGGGCGGCTGGACCGGAAATACCGACCATTGTTTCACTTCCCTGTTGGAGGGCAAGACTTATTACGGTTACAAATGGACCAGCGGAGTTTCCAGCGGTGCCGGAGTTCTTCTTGCCATCAACCGCCAGCTCAGGCAGGTTACGACGATGGACAAAACTGCCAAGGCTTGCGGATTCAATGTACGTTGCGTCAAGGACAACACAGCTGTTGTGATACCCGACGAGCCCGTTGTGGTGACCAACCTTACCCTTGACCAGGAGACCCTGAGCCTCCGCGTAGGGAGGAGCGCGCTGCTTACCGCAACCGTCACGCCTTCCAATGCCGACAATACAGCCGTAGAGTGGAGTTCCGACAACGAGTCCGTAGCCACCGTAAGTGCCGATGGCCGCGTGACAGCCGTCGCTGTCGGCACCGCCGTCATCACCGCGACATCCGCCATGGTCTCCGGAATCATGGCCACATGTAACGTTACGGTTACCGAGGCACAGGAAACCGACCTCAGCGCCGACGGTTCTGCCAACAGCTACATAGTCAACGCTCCGGGAGAGTACAGTTTTGCCGCCGTGAAGGGCAATTCCTCCACCGCAGTCACTCCGTTCAGGGTGGCCATTCTTTGGCAGAGCTACGGCACCGCCGAGTCGGTAAGCATGTACGCACCTGTAATCACGCTTCCTCAGGAGCCTTATTCCGGCGGCAGAATCAACTTTGTCGTCCCCCAGGCCATGCACGACGGCAACGCCGTCATAGCCGCTTTCGACGCGAGCGGAACCATCCTTTGGAGCTGGCATGTCTGGGCCTGCAAGGACTACGAACCCGAGAAGTCTGCCCAGGTGTACGAGTATAAGACCGACAAGGCTTCGACTTACGTCGCGACTGTGATGGACCGCAATGTGGGCGCAATCAGCGCTACACCCGGAAACGTCGGTGCGCTCGGCCTCCTGTATCAGTGGGGCCGCAAGGATCCTTTCCTCGGCTCCAGCGCCATCCATAATGTTTCCGCTCAGACCGTAGCCGCTTCCTACACCGAATCCGTAACCTGGCGTACGGTAGAGTCCACCGCTTCTACCGGTACCGTACAGTACTCCATAGCTAACCCTATGACCTTCATTTCCACTACTACCGGCAACTGGATGGCAGTCAATGATGAAACTCTCTGGAGCAGCAGTTCCAAGACCGTCTACGACCCTTGTCCTCCGGGATGGATGATGCCTCAGGGCGGGACCGAAGGCCTGTGGGCAAAGGCTGCCGGGACTACTTCCAGCGTGCAGCATGCGTTCAGTTTCAATAGCTACGGGGCCAATTTCAACGGCCTCTTCGGCACCGGCACCATCTGGTATCCGGCGGCTGGCAGCCGCACTTCCGACGGTGGAGTGCTCTCCACCAACGGTTCCATACGCGTGTGGTCGGCTCAGCAATACAAATACCAGGTGAACCAGGCATACGCACTCAAAGTTGACGGAAACAGCAGTTCGAGTACGAGTACGGTGGAAGTACGTGCCAACCTCGCCAAGGGCTACGCCCTTTCCGTCCGCTGCGTGAAAGAAGAATAGGCGCAGCAGCTCCCTATTTTTGGAATATTGCAGAAAAATGCGTAATATTGTGCGTTTTTTTACAGCAAGTATATAATCAGTTAAATAGTATGAAAAAATTTTTCTTAGTAATTGCTTCCGTGCTCGCACTTTCCGCAGGTGCATTTGCACAGGATACCTTCTATCCCGGCTTTACCCTGGGCCTTAAGGGCGGTGCATCCCACACCGTAGGTGAGTCCAATGATTTCCTCAAGCTCGTCTCTCCTTCCGCAGCCCTCGACCTCGGATACCAGATCAGCCCGGTCTTCGGTCTCCGCGCCGACATCTCCGGCTGGCAGGGCAAGGGTGCCTATACCTCACCCATCGACTTCTACAAGTTCAACTACGGTCAGGTAGCCCTCGACGCCACTATCGACATCTGCAGCATCTTCGGCGGCTATGCAGCACGCCTGTTCAACCCTTACGTGTTCCTCGGAGTAGGCGGCACCGGCTATTTCAACAATGGCGTTGACGTCACCAAGCTCCCCGCTGTCAATACCCATTGGGACGGCTTCAAATTCAGCACTGCAGCCCGTGCAGGTGCCGGTATCGACATCCGCCTGAGCGACCTTCTCGCCATCGAGCTCGAGTATGCCGGCAATGCTGAGAGCGACGCTTTCAACTCCAAGAAGGGTAACAGCCCCATCCTCGGCGCCGACATCGACTGGCAGCACACCGCCCTCCTCGGTCTCAAGTTCAACTTCGGTCAGGCAGCAGGCGCCAAGAAGGCAGCTGAGGCCGCTTCTGCAGCCGCAGCCGCAGCAGCAGCACAGGCAGCAGCAGCACAGGCAGCAGCCGACAAGGCTCTCGCCGACGCTATCGCAGCAGCCCAGAAGGCTATCGAGAATGCCCAGAAGGCTCTCGCAGAGAATGACTTCCTCCCTGAGGATGTAGCAGCAATCAACGACGCTATCAACGCCCTCAAGAAGGCTATCGCCGACAAGGATATCGACGCCATCAAGGCCGGCACCAAGGCTCTCAACGACGCAGTCGATGCAGCCCGCAAGAACCTCGCCGACAAGATCGCAGCAGACCAGAAGGCCAAGGAAGAGGCTGAGGCAGCAGCAAAGGCAGCATACGATGCAGCCCGTGCAGCAGCTCTCGAGGCCGCCAAGGCCGCCAAGGCCAAGGATATCGTCTACTTCCAGATCGGTAAGTATGACATCCGCAACGGCGAGCGCTACAAGATCAACAACCTCCTCAAGAAGCTCAACAAGGATCCTGAGCTCAAGGCTGTCCTCTGCGGTTTCGCAGACAAGGAGACCGGTACCACCGACGGCAACTGGGTACTCTCCGAGAACCGTTCCAACATCGTCTCCGAGGCTCTCCAGGCTGCAGGTATTCCTGCCGAGCGCATCGAGACCTACTGGTTCGGCGACACCGAGCGCATCTCCAAGATTGCAGAGAAGAACCGTGCTACCGTTCTGCTTACCAAGTAAGTTTTGATTCCTTATTCAATAAAAAGCTTGGCCCCATTCCAGGACCAAGCTTTTTTTAAGACCGATGCAAGATATTCGTAACATAGCCATCATCGCCCACGTCGACCACGGCAAGACCACCCTGGTGGACAGGATGATATACCAGGCCAACCTCGTGCGTCAGCCCGAGAATCTGGGCCAGCTCATCCTGGACTCCAACGACCTGGAGCGTGAGAGGGGTATAACCATCCTCGCCAAGAACGTCTCCGTTATTTACAAGGGCGTCAAGATTAATATTATCGACACTCCGGGCCATAGTGATTTCGGCGGCGAGGTTGAGCGAGTTCTCAACATGGCCGACGGTGTGCTGCTGCTGGTCGATGCGTTCGAGGGCTGCATGCCCCAGACCCGCTTCGTGCTCCAGAAGGCCATCAGCATGGGCAAGAAGCCCATCGTCGTCATAAACAAGGTTGACAAGCCCAACTGCCGTCCAGACGAGGTGCAGGAGGAAGTTTTCGACCTCATGTTCAATTTGGGCGCTTCTGAGGAGCAGCTCGACTTCACCACGGTCTACGGTTCCGCCAAACAGGGCTGGATGTCCATGGACTGGCGCAAACCCACCGACAACATCACCCCTCTGCTTGATACCATCCTCGAGGTCATCCCGGCTCCGGACGTCGTGGAGGGCACGCCCCAGATGCTCATTTCTTCCCTTGAGTATTCTCCCTATGTGGGCCGTATAGCCGTCGGCCGCATCACAAGGGGTGAGCTTCATTCCGGGAGCCCTATCAGCCTGTGCAAGCGCTACGACGTTGTGCAGAAGCAGAAAATCAAGCAGCTTATGGTATTCGAAGGCCTTGGCAAGACGGCAGTCGAAAGCGTCGGATGCGGCGACATATGTGCCGTAGTGGGCATAGACGGTTTCGAAATCGGCGACACCATCGCGGACGCCGAGAACCCCGAGGCCCTTCCGCCCATCGCAATCGACGAGCCCACCATGAGCATGCTCTTCTCGATCAACAATTCCCCTTTCTTCGGGAAAGATGGCAAGTTTGTGACTTCCAGGCATATAAAGGAGCGTCTCGACAAGGAGCTCGAGAAGAATCTCGCGCTTCGCGTAAAGCCGGGCGTGAGCGCAGACACCTTCGTCGTGTACGGCCGTGGTGTGCTGCACCTTTCCGTGCTCATCGAGACCATGCGCCGCGAAGGCTTCGAGTTGCAGGTAGGCCAGCCCAAGGTGCTCGACAAGACTATCGGCGGCCAGAGGTGCGAACCCGTCGAGGACCTCAGCATCGAGGTGCCTGAGCAGTTCGTCGGCGCCGCGATAGAGATTTCCACCCGCCGCAAGGGCGCCCTCGTGAGGATGGAACCCCGCGG
>CAMOGR010000149.1 GCA_946614205.1 uncultured Bacteroidales bacterium
GCGAGCCGGTATTTGGCTCCGCTCTTGAGGCCGGCCGGCAGGGTGAGCGTCTCTTCGTAAACATATTCGTGGCTTCCCTTCCATTCGCGGGGGTCTTTGGGAGAGTCGATTTCATATCTCTCCGAAGTGTCGCCCACACCGGTAATGACCCATTTCATGGGCCTGCGGTTGATGAGGGAGGCGAAGCCCTTGTTCAGAAGGTGCAGCTTGACTGTGAACTGCGACCCGGCCTTGAACTCTCCTTCCCATGCGGCACCCTGGAGCACGAAGCGGTAGCCGAGGCGCTTGATGATGTCCTCGTAGCAGCCGCCGCTCCTCCACACGTTGTGAGTCTTCTTGTTGTATGCCTCGTTGAGGTAGGTCCAGTGGAAGCGTATGAGGTTCTCGTAGGTTTTCTCGCAGTTGCAGAATACCTCGGGGGCCCTGCAGGTCTCGCCGCCCATGGAAACGTAGTTGGTTTCCTTCTCCCAGAAGTCGCGGTCGCCCGACACCTTGTAGGTGCCTACGTCGTCGGCTGCGGAGACGAAGCAGTCGTTGAAGCCGGCCACGCGGGCGACGGGTGTGTCGCTGAAAGCCGTCTTGGCCGTGATGGAATCGGCAAGTGAGATGCCGAGTATGCCCCTCTTGTACTGGGGATAGCGCACGGCCACCTGCCGGCTTGCGGGCACGGCGTCAAGCAGTGCGTACATGAGTTCGCGCCGGGAGGCGTAATCCTCGTCCGTCCTCGGCTCCATGCCGTAATTGTCTGTGTAATAGCCCTCTCCCCAGGAGCCTACGAATCCGTACTGCACCACGTAGATGACGTCTTCGTACTCGTGGAATATGGGCTTGAGCTGTGCGACGTGCCTGAGCGTCTGCTCAAGGGTGGCGTCCCAGGGGTGGTCCTCCTCGGCGTAGCCGTCGGAGTATGCCACGCGCACGATGGTCTTGACGCCCGCTTCGCGGTGTACCTCGAAATTGTTCCGTATGAACTGCAGAACCTCGTCTGTGAAGTCCTTGTCCACATAGTCCATCATGTAGAACTCGGAGTAGGAGAATGTCTTGCCCGAACGGCGCATGGCCTTGAGAGCTGCGGCCGATGTAGGAGCAGACGGCAGACGCCCTCCACGGAAGTAATGAATGTTGGGAACGTACAGGCCGCGCTCGGGATTGCAGAAGTTGGTCTCGTCTTCTGTGTAGCTTACGTCGTACTTGAAGGGCTGCCCCTCCGGAAGGGGGTCTTCACCCGGAGTCTTGTTGCAGCAGGAGGCGCAGACGGCCATTGCCGCCAGCAGTATGATTCTGGTTTTCATAACTTTTCGAACAAAGGGAGTCTGTCTATGGGAACGTCGATGGTATAGGTGCCGCCGGACAGGACGGTGCCGTCGTCGGCGCGCCATTCGCCTGCGGGGAGCACGACGGTGCGTGAGCTGCCGGCCGTAAGCATGGGGGCCACCAGCACCGAGTCGCCCAGCATGAATTCGTCTTTCACGCCCGCGAAGCCCTGGTGCGGGAAATGGTATTCCAGCGGTGCCACTATGGGCTCGCCGCTGGAGGCAGCCTGTGCGAACAGTCTGCGGATAAGCGGAAGCTGGCTCTGGCGGAGCTCGACCGCCTTGAGCACGGCCGCATGGTTCTCGGGACTCAGCACCCTCCAGGGGGCGAGCGAGAACTGCATCATCGGCATGAGAGCATGCACCTGGGCGGACCGTACGATCAGTTCCTGGTCGGTCTTGCCGCTCAGGAAGGTCTCGAAGCTGCCGCCGCCCACCATGTCGGGGCAGCAGAAGGAGAAGCCCATGAGGCTTTCGGCCATCATCTCGGGAATCAGCTTGGCGAGGTCTTCCCATGAGTGGGCCTTGTCGTGGAGGCGCTGCACAATGGGTTTGCCTGCGTTTCTCCAGCCGGCACGAAGCTCGTTGTAGGGGTATTTTGACGCGAGCTGCACGAACAGCGAGCACTGCTGCCAGCCCGGAACGGAACCGCCGTGTGCCACGGCGTCGGCAGGATAATACTCGAAGTCGGCGGCGTCGAACTTGAATCCGTCCACGCCGTATTCGTCCATGAGGGAATGAAGACGACCCTCGAACCATTCAGCCGTCCTGGGATTGGACAGGTCGAGCACGGCCGAGGTGCCGTTCCACCAGCGTACGGGGTAGGGGTCGGTGGTCCCGGGGCTCATGAGGAAGCCGTTCCAGGAACGGAGCTCGCGGCAGATAAGGTACTGGTCCATGCTCACAAAGGGGCATATCCAGAGCATCACCTTGAACCCCAGGCGGTGCAGTTCGTCGCACATCGCGCGCGGGTCGGGGAAGCGGGCGGGATTGAAGTTCCATTTGCCGTAGTCCTCCTGCCAGGTGTCGTCTATCATGATGATGCCCGGGGGCAGGCCGCCCTCGAGTATGCCCCTGGCGTATTCGAGCACGCCCTCCTGGTTCTGGTCGTACATCAGTTCTATCCAGGTGTTGTACTGGGGGCGCTCGTAGAATTCTGCGGGAGGAAGGCATCCGTCAGAGGGGAAATGCTCCCGTGCGGCTGCGCGGTAGGCGCTTGCAAGGTCGTCGCCTGCCTTCACCACCGCTGCGTTGCCGTCGATGATAATGGCCTTGTCCGTTATGCTGAACGAGAAGGGCTCTTCGCTCCAGACGTAGCGCCCGTCCGACAACAGCAGGAGCGGGGCCACCTGGTTGGACCTGTTGTCCGAAAGGTCGGCGCGGAAGCCGGCGGCGTACGGCATGAGCGAGCCGTCCTTTATGCGTCCGCCCCATACGGACGTATCTTCGGCGAGGGGAACGCGCGTCCCGTGGGTGCAGGACAGCAGAAGGGCGCAGGAAAGCGCAGCTGTGACAGTTTTGGTGAACTTCATTCCGCAAGATACAAAAAAAAACGGGGGCCGGCCTCTGCCGGCCCCTTTACACAATGAAAAAATTAGTCAGCGGCGGGGAGAGTAACGCTCAGTGCTCCGCAGGTCGCTTCGCCGAGGCTGGTGCCGGTCTGGGCGATCTGAGGGAGAAGTCCGTGCAGGGTCCAGTTGGTGCTCTGTGCGAGAACTCCGATGTTAATCTTGTTTCCGTTGATCTTGGGGAAGAAGGTGCGGGTAATTGCAATTTCGACCTTCATGATGTTGCCGTCCTTGACGCTCTTGCCCTGGAACATGCCCTCACGGGTGATGTCCTCGCGTGCAGGAGGGTTGGTGGCCCAGATGTCGGTCTGGTTCTCTCCGGTGAACTCGAAGACTCCGGCGTCTGCGATGTCACCCTCGGTGCTGAATGCGGATGCCGCCTCAATCATGTATTCCCATCCGAGGGGAACCCATGTCCAGTAGATGCCGCCGGTGGTCTCGTTGCCGTCGGCGTCGATGTAGATGTCGATGGGGCCTGCGGTTGCCTTGCCGAGGACGGAGCCGTCCCAGCTGGTGCCGCCCTGATACTCGACGGTTGTGTCGCATTCTACGTAGAGGTAGATGTAGCTGCCGTCAGCGGTGACCTTGAGGGTCTTGAGGGCGTCGATTCTCTGGTTGTCGGTCTGCATCCAGCCGGCGTTGGAAGCTACAAGGCTTGCGGTGGCTGCGTCGGTAATCTTTGCCCAGTCGTCGAACTGGCCGTCAATCTTCACGATTGCTTCGGGTTCTTCGGGCTCGTCGGGACCTTCGGGGCCGTTGGGTTTGTCAGGATTCTTGGGTTCGCATGCAACAGCGGCGAAAACCATTGCTGCCGCAGTCAGGAAAAGAAATGACTTTTTCATGATAAAAAGGTTTTAATTGGTTGTTATAAAAGGGTTTATCTTTCGTTTTGGGGGATGTGGCTCACCGACACCTCACCGTAAGGAATCTGGTATGGGATGCGCTTGTCGTTCCACTTTACCACGTCCCAGGGCTGGCTGCCGCCGTAGCGGCGGTCGATGTCTTTCTTGTTGCGGAACTGGTCCATGGGCCTGTGCCCCTCGAAGCAGAGTTCCATGCGGCGCTCGTCAAGCACCAGGTCCACTATGTCGGAGTAGCCGCGGGAAGCCATGTTCTCCTGCGTCATCTCGGCGTCTCCGGTCAGGCCGGCGCGCTTGCGTATCACGTTGACGTCCTTCAGGGCGGAGGCAATGTCACCGTTGTGGGCGAGCGCTTCGGCCCGGTTGAGAATCACCTCGGCCCAGCGTATGATTATGGGGGAGTTGAGCACGTTGACAGCTCCGTCCATGTTGGCGAATTTCTTCATGTAAACCGCAGGGAAGGTGTGGTTGAGGAAGCACTTGTCGCTGAATCCGATGCGGACGTCTTCTCCGGCGTACTTGATGTGGTACTCGGGATAAGTGTTCACGATGCGGCGCTCAACGTCGTAAGTCTTGCCTTCGGAGTCCTTGACGCGAACCGGGTTGCCTTCGGCGTCAAGCACGGGGTTGTTGTCGGTATACATCAGGCGGTAGTCGGTGACGGCGTCCTTGATGGGCCAGTAGGCCATCTTCTTGCCGGCTTCGTGCTGGTAAGGCTCGGCCATGGTGGTCCAGCGCTTGTCCTGGGGATAGCGGCCGAACAGGTCGATGAGGGGCTGCGAGTAGTAAATCTCGCCCCAGCCGCCGGCTCCGGGGGCGCCGATGCTGCCGCTGGCTGAGTCGTAGGAGTAGAACATGGAGCCCATGGAACCCTTCTGGTCGGTCCAGTCGGAAGGAATCATGGCCACGCACCAGAGAACCTCGGGAGAGACCTTCGAGTTCTGGAAGATATTCACGTAGTCGGGGTCGAGCTTGGATGCAGGGTCGGCGCCGCCAAGCACTTCGTTCACGGTGGCGATGCAGTCGTCCCATTTCTCCATGTACAGCTGCACGCGGGAAAGCATTCCCATTGCGGCCTCGTAGCTGATGTAGCCGTTGTTGCCCCTGCGTGCGCCACCCTTCATGAGGGAAGCGGCCTTCTTGAGGTCGTTCTCGACCTGGTCGTAGCAATCGCCGACGGTGGCTCTTTCAGTCGTGGAGCAGTCGGTCGAAGTGCGCAGCACCACGCCCATGTTGTCCCTGCCGTGAGAGTAGGGGAAGGAGTAGAGCTGCAGCAGGTGCAGGTGGGCGACGGCCCTTATGAAGTAGTTCTCGCCGAGGATGTGGTCGGTCACGCTGCCGTTCCCTTCGGGGATGGACTCTATCATGGAGTTGGCGCTGAACAATATCTTGTAGGCTATCCACCAGTAGTATCCGGTGTTGCCCTCGGTGGACACGTCCTTGTAGATGATTGCCGAGTTGAGCGGGTCGGTCGTGTAGGCGCACAGGGTGATGTTGTCACCGCGGAATTCTGCCATCTGGAAGAAGTGGCGAACGTAGGAGTTGGCGGAATACACCATGCCGTCGTACATCAGGATGGCCTTGAACATGGCGTAGGTGCCGTCGGTAACCACCGCGGCGTTTGCCGGGTCGGACATGGAGTCGGCCGAGATGGAGTCGGAGGGGTATTTCTCGAGGTTGCAGGACGCTGCGAGGAGCGTCAGTGCAAGTATGCCGTATATCTTTTTCATCGCTCTCTAGAATTTAAGGTTGAGACCAAGTGTGACGGCGCGGCCCACCGGGTAGTTCATGGAGTACATGCCGGCAAGCTCGTACATTGTGCTCTCCAGGCGGACCTCCGGGTCCATGCCGGAGAAACGGCTGAGAGTGAAGAGGTTGTCGCCGGACAGGAAGACCTTGGCCTCCTGCATGTGCAGCTTCTTCGCGAATGCCGAAGGCAGCGAGTAGCTGAGCGTCACGTTCTTGACCCTCAGGAAACTGCCGTCCTCGAGGTAGCGGGAACTGATGCCGTCGGCGTTGTGGTTGCCGCCCGACACGGGACGCGGGTGGGTGGCAATGTCGCCGGCCTGGGCCCAGCGGCTCCAGCCGAGTCCGTTGTTGATGGACATCTGGTTGTAGTCGGTGTAGTGGCCGTCGGTGTCCATGGTGACACGGGTGTAATTGAATATCTTGTTGCCGTACACGTAGTTGAGGTTCACGGCAAGGCTCAGACCGCCAAGGGTGAAGGTGTTGAGGAGGCCGCCGCTGAAGAGGGGCGAAGCCTTGCCTACGATCTGGGAGTCGTTGTCAGGGTCGAACACGTTGGTGAGTTCGGTGCCCGTGACGTTGCCGTTCTCGTCCTTTATGAGGTGCTCCCACTGAGGGTCGCCGTTCTCGGGATTGACGCCCATCCACTTGGGCATGTACCAGCTGTAAAGGGCCTCGCCCTCGCGGATTATCTGTCTCGCGGAGTTGGAACCCACGGTCTGGATGATGTCTTCGTGGTTGGGGATGGACACTACGGTGTTGCGGTTCAGGCCGATGTTGAACCCGGTGGTCCAGGTGAACGCGCGCTTCTTGATGTTGGTGGAGTTGACGCTGAACTCGATGCCCTGGTTGCGTATGGCTCCGGAGTTCTTGGTGATGTAGGAGAAACCGGTGGACGGTGCCGTGGGCACGTCGAGCAGCAGGTCGTCGTTGAGGATGTTGTACAGGTCGAGTACGAATTCAACCCTGTCGAGCAGCGTGAGGTCGAGTCCGATGTTGGCCATGCGGGCCCTTTCCCAGTGCAGGTAGGGATTCTCCTGCTTGGCGGGATACATTCCCACCACGCCCTGGTACTGCACTGCGGCCTCGGCTGCGTAGGTGGACATGTAGGAATAGGGCTGGATGCCGGAGTTTCCGGTCTCGCCGTAGCTGGCCCTGAGCTTGAGGAAGCTGATGGCGGGAGCGCCGTTGCGGATGAAGTCCTCGGACGATGCGAGCCATGCGGCACTCACGGAAGGGAACCAGCCCACCCTTTGCTTGGGTGCGAATACGGAGTTGGCATCGGCCCTTATGGAGGCGGTAACGATGTATTTCTCCATGTAACTGTACTGCGCCTGCGCGAATGCGGACCAGCCTTCACCCTCCACGTAGTAACCGCCTACTCCGTTGGGGGAAGCGGCGTTGAGGACGATGAGGCCGGACTTCATGCCAACGCCCTCGGCGCTGGTGTAGTCGTTCTTCCATTTGCCCCACTCGTAGCCCACAAGTGCGTTTACGTTGTGGCCGAGTCCGAAGGTCTGCGTGTATTTCAGCAGGTCGGAAGTGGAGAAGCTGCGGCCGGTGGTGATGTTCTTCTGTATTACGCCTTCGGGCCAGGATGCACTTGCCGTACGGGGGTCGATGACGAGCTTCCAGGTGGAAGCGGAGCTGCCGTAGCGGTTGGTGCTGGTGAAGCTGAGGTTGGGAGTGATTCTCCAGACCAGTTGCAGGTCGGTGGTGAGGTCGTGCCAGTCGGACTTGGAGGAGTTGTATATCTCGTTGTGGAAGATGTTGAACTTGTCGTGCGAGTACCACTGCTTGCCGTTGTCGGTGCGGGTGCCGTTGTTCACGTAGAGGTAGCCTCCGTTGACCTGGTCGTAGGGATTGTCCCAGGGCGACATGCGGTAGGCGCTCTCCAGCGTGACGTAGCTAGACGTACCCTGGTTGCCGGCGTCAGTATAGTTGACCCTCAGGTTGAGGTTGACTGTGGGAGTGACCTTGACTCCGAGGTTTACGCGGCCTGTGGTCTTGCGGAAGTTGGTGTTGATGAGAGTACCCTTCTCGCGGTAGTGGTCGAGGCTCACGAAGTAGGTTACGTCGTCGGAGCTGCCTGCCACGGATGCGTAGTAGTTCTGGGTGTTGCCCAGCTGGAAAGCTTCGTCCATCCAGCTGAAGTCCTGTTCAAGCAACTCCTTGGGGTACAGCATGTTGAAGACTGCCTTGGGGTAGATGGACTTGCTCAGCTGATACAGCTCCGAGGAGTTCATGGGGCGGAAGCGGCCGGTAAGGGCCTGCTTCACGCCGCCCTGGGCCTTGAATTCCACGGCTGTCTTCTGGCCGGGCGTGGCCTTCTTGGTGGTGACGACGATTACGCCGCCGGCCGCGTCGGAACCGTAGATGGCGGTTGCACCTGCATCCTTAAGCACGGAGATGGACTCTACGTCGTTGGGATTGAAAGACCCACCGGGGATGCCGTCGACCACGTACAGGGGAGCTGCGGATGCCGAGATGGAACCGGTGCCGCGTACCCTTATCTGAGCGGCCTCTCCTGGCTGGCCGGTGGCGTTGTAAACCAGCACGCCGGCCACCTTGCCCTGGAGCATGTTGCCCACGTCGGGGG
>CAMOGR010000150.1 GCA_946614205.1 uncultured Bacteroidales bacterium
CCTTGACCTTGTTGTACTTGAAAGTATAGGCGGTGTTAGCTTCCACGGTGATGTTGGAGATGCACATCCATGAATCGTTGACGGTTGCAGGAAGTCTCACGTAAGCCGGGGTGACGCCGCAGTCGGGGTAGCGCGCAGCAATGTTTGCAGCTGCGGTCGATGCCTGGATGGAAGCGTTTCCGAAGACGGAGTATGCGTAGTCGGCGGCATGGGCGGCTACGGCAGTGTTGAGGCCGGCCTTCCCGTATGAAGGAACGTTTGCAGTGGTCACGGAATTGGCTGCGAAGGTCTCGGTAAACACTGCATATTCAGGTCTGGTGTATCTGAGTGAAGCGGTGTTGTAAGTCCCTGCCGTAAAGGACATTGCGGAAGACATTTTCTTTTCGAGCTCAAGCACTCCGAGGCTTCCTGAGATGGTGAGCTTTATCGTGCCGCCTGCAGGAATGGTGAAGGGGGCGACCACCATGTAGAGGTCGACGGAAGCACCGTTGGCGATGGTTTCATCTGTGGCTACGTATTCCGGGGCCTCCTGGGTGCCAACATTCTTGACCACCTTGAGGTCGCAGGTATATGCCTTCTGACCACCCATCTGGGATGCGTCGAGCGACGGTGCCGTTGAGGCATCTCCCCAGTTCATGGTGAATGAGCCGGTGATATAGCTGCTGCCAGCGGTGGCGTCGAGTTTGAGCCCGGTAATCGCCGCGGGTTCTCCGGTGTTGTTGGTCACCGTGAATTTGAGCAGGGTGCAGACATGGTGCAGGGCGATGGCGGGGGCAGTGCCGTCGGCCACTCCCAATGCCTTGCCTGCCATGAGGTCATAACCTGCAATGTGGTGGTTGGAATTGTAGCCTACTTGCTGGGGAGCCAGTGCGACGGTGTAACCTTTCGTTCCGCCGGGCTTCGCACCATACTGCATCCAGGGATAGCAGGCGTACCAGTCATAGGAGCTTTCTCCGCTCACGAGACTCTTGCCTGTCTCGGAAGCGTCCTTGATGAACTTGCCGTCGGCAGGCGTACCGTCGATGACGAACTTGCAGTTGTCGGAGAAGGCGGAGCCGCCTGCAGCGACGTTGAATACCGAGAGATTGTCTTTCTCTGCCCAGGAGACGCTCCAGTCGGAACCGAGCGTGGTCTTAGTGGCAGCCTCGTAGGCAAAGAGAGCCGGGGCGGGAGCGGGAATCTCGTTTGAGGGGGCGGGGATGTCGGTCTTGTTGCAAGAAGCCAGAACCGCAGTGGCGGCAGCAGCCGCGAAGATAATGAACATGTTCTTTTTCATAAGGCGTCTTGTTTTAAGCGTTCCACCAATCCTGGTTGCCCGATTCCCAGTCAACGGGTTCGGGGAATTGAAGGTCTTCGCTGGCTGCGAAAACCTGGTTGCAGATTTCTTCGGCCACCTCGCTGAGGGGGGCCTGGTAATCCGGATGTTTTACTCTTTTCATAATGGTTATCTGGTGTTGAATGTTAATATTTGTCCGTCTTGTAAAAGTCTTTCTTTCAGTGTGTCGTAATCTACGTCCTGAACTCCGCATCCCTCGTCGAGCGCGATGCATGCGGCTGTGGCCGCGCTTTGCCCAAGTACCATGTACTGCGGCTCCATGCGCAGGGAGCTGTATGCCACGTGAGAGGCCGACAGGCAAACGGTCACAAGCAGGTTGCCGCATTCGAATTCCCGGGGCGTGATGGCTCCGTAGGCTATCGGGTAGGGTTTGAGAGCCTGGAACATCGTGCCCTCGCGTTTCAGGACGCCGTCTTCGACAAGCGTCGAGACATAGTGACAGTCGAGGGGATAGGAACCGAGCCCTATGCTGCACGGGGCGTCCTCACGGCCCTCCTTCACCACGTTTTTCTCCGTCATCACGAAGGCTCCCTTCATCCTGCGGGCTTCGCGTACGTAGATCTGGTAAGGCATGTTGCCGTTGTCGGTGAATTCGTCGGCTGCAAGTCCCCAGCGTAGCATTTCGGTGCGCAGGCGTTCCGGCACCCTTTCGTCGTGGCCGAGGAACCACAGGAGTCCGAGGGCGTAGTCCCTGTGCTCCTTCTCCATCGCCGCGCGCACGGCATAACTCCCTTCAGGATAGGCGAAACTGCCCCCGAACATGTCCAGGTGGTTGGTGTCGGTCTTGCGGTTTGGCATGGGAGTGAAGGTGATGATTTCCTTGAGCTGTATATCGGGTTTGTACTGAATCTGGGCGAGCCTCATCAGGTAGTAGTCGGGATTGTATGACGAAGGCTTCTCAACCGGAACGGAGTTCTGCGGGTCGTCGGTAAGCGTGAGCCTGTAGCAATAGGCCTGCGTGCGAGAGTCAGCCTCGCCGTTTGCTCCCCAGGGCCCGGCATCCACGAGAGGCAGCAGCCTTCCGTCCTTCCAGGGACTCAGGGCCGACAGTGAAGGGTCGGCTTCGTGCTGGATGCGGATTCCGGCAAACTCTTCGCCGTATTCCGACTTGCTCTCGCGTCCGACGATATAGCTCACTCCCGCGGCGGCCATGAGGTCGCCCTCGTAGGAGGCGTCGATGAACATGCCGGCACTTACGGCCGTACCGTTGTCGAGCCGTATGCTTTCTATGCGGCCGTCCTGTTTGGAAACGGCCTGCGGACATTCCTCCAGACGCGCCCCTGCGATAATCTTTACGCCGGCCTCCTGCAGCATGTCCAGCATGATTTTCTCGGCGACCTTCGACTCATATACCCATTGGATGCGGCGGTCGTCGTTCTTCCCGGTATAAGTGCGCTTGCGGGTCGACTGCATGAACTCGTCCCGGGTCTGGTTCCGCCAGACGGCCGGGTTGCAGTAGTATTCGTATATGCGGCCGTAGAATTCGGCGGTAATGCCCCCTATGCAGGCATGTTTGTTCATGTCCGTGGCGGTAAGTCCCGATGTGACCATGCCTCCCACGTGCTTCAGCGGCGATACGAGGGTGACGTTCTTTCCCATTCTGGCGGCCTGGATTGCGGCGATGCAGCCGCTGGCGCTGCCTCCGTAGACACAAAGGTCGCAGGACTCTTCGGAGTAGTCGCGTACGGTGAATCCGAATGTCTTGCTGCACGAGGCAAGGTCGGGGTCGGAGCAGTCGGCGACAAGCACTTCGAAGCCTCCGGGGCTGACTTCGTACTTGCAGTCTGCGTTGTGGTATCCCAGTTCCGATACGGGAATGCTGAACTGCAGCACCCTGCCCTCTCCGGCCTCAAGATGCACTTTTCTGAATGCCTTGAGCTCCTTGACGGGCCTGCTCACCGAGGCGTAACGGTCTGTTACATACACCTGTACCACTTCTTTTCCTGCCCGGGTCCCGGTGTTGCGGAGCGTTATGCCGAAGCGAAGGGTGTCGCCGACGCCGAGTACTCCGGACTCGACCGAAGGCTCGCCGAGCTCGAAGGAAGTATAGCTGAGTCCGTATCCGAACGGCAGCAGGGGTTTCGTTCCCGCATCCAGGTACCGGCAGTCATGGCCGAGGACCGACTGCTTGGCGGAACGGGGAATCTCGTCCAGGCTGCCGACGGCCCTCTTGTTGACGCCGGAGCGCCCCGTGCGGAGCTCATTGTAATAAATGGGAATCTGTCCTGCCGTCTTTGGAAAGGTTATCGGCAGTTTCCCGGAAGGGTTGCATTCTCCGAAGACAATTTCGGCAAGGGCTTCCCCGCCCATGGTGCCAGGATGGAACTGATACAGCACCGCGTTGCAAGCGTCGAGCTCCTCGCCTATGGTCGTGGCTCGTCCTGCCATCACTGTGGCTATCAATGGCTTGCCGAGGGAAGAAAGGAACTTGACATACTCCGTCTGGGCTCCTTTGAGACTTATGTCCGCAAGGCTGTGGGCCTCGCCGGACAGAATCTGCTCTTCGCCGAGGCATACCAGAATGACGTCGGCCTTGCGTGCGAGCCTGCGGACATCTTTCCAGCCGCCCGTATTCTTGTCCCGGCTGTACTCCAGCCCAGGGGCATACAGCACCTTGAGATTCTTGTCGGCACGCGCTGCGAAAGCCGCACGCGGCGTGACGGTCAGGGTGGTGTCTCCGTCCATGTCCCAAGTCCCGAGCTGGTCGTAAGCGGCGTCGGACATGGGCCCTGTCACCAGGATGGTAAGCTTCCCGGAAGCATCGAGCGGAAGGGTACCGTCGTTTTTGAGCAGCACGGCGCTTTCCCTGGCGCCGCGAAGGGCTACGTCAAGGTGCCCGGGACTTCCGGCACTGCGGGTAAGCGTTTGTGTATATGGATGTTCGAAAAGTCCGAGCCGGTACTTGAGCCGGAGCGTGTTCCTCACTGCATTGTCCAGGTCCTCCATGCTCACG
The DNA here is from genome assembly GCA_946614205.1 of uncultured Bacteroidales bacterium. The sequence goes on from CAMOGR010000150.1 coordinate 4,290, forward strand.
GCGCCTTCAGAGACAAGTGTTCCAAGATGGGAGACGAAGACCTTCGACTGCATGTCCATGTCGGAACCGCAGTTCAGGCCAAGGCGCGCCGCGTCCTTCTTGGAACTTGCGATTCCATGGTTGGTGAGCTGCCCGATCGAGCCGTAGTCGCTCACCACGAGGCCGTCCCAGCCCCATTCGCCACGCACCACGTCGCGCAGCAGCCACCTGTTGGCGCTCACCTGCAGGCCGTCGTTGTCCTGGAAAGAGGTCATTACCGAGGCGCAGCCGTTCTGCATGACGTATTTGAAGGGGACCAGATATGTGTCCCGCAGCTCCCTTTCCGTAAGGTCGGTACCGTTGTAGTCACGGCCTCCGCGTGCTGCTCCGTAGCCTACGAAATGCTTTGCGCATGCGGCAATTGACAGGGGCGAGGACAGACTGTCTCCCTGGAAACCCCGTACCATGGCAAGTCCGAACACGCTGCCCAGCAGCGCATCTTCGCCGAAAGACTCTGCGATGCGTCCCCAGCGGGAGTCGCGACTCACGTCTATCATCGGAGCGAATCCCCAGCGGATTCCTGCCTCGGTGGCTTCTACCGCCGCCATGCGGGCTCCTTCTTCGATGAGTTCTTCATTCCACCCGGCGGCCTGGCCCAGGGGAATTGGCATCATGGTCTTGAATCCGTGAATCACGTCCCGGCTGAAGATGATGGGGATTCCGCAGCGGCTTTCTTCCACCGCTATCCTCTGCAGGCGGTCCACCTCTGCCGGGTCGACGATGTTCATTAGCGACGACACCATGCCGGCGCGTATCTGCGCTTCGAGCCGGGCCATGTCCATGCGGCCGTCGAGCTGGTTGAGCTGGCCTATTTTTTCCTGCAGGCTCATCCGGGCAAGCTTTTCTTCGATGAAAACCTGCTCCGGAGTCTGGGCCCACGCAGCCGCTGCGAGAGCGATTGCCGAAAATATGGAAATCAGTCTTTTCATTTCTTTATCAGTAAGATGGCATCCGCCCTCGAAGGCTTGCCGCTGTCGCCTCTGCGTACGCTCAGCCTCGCCGGGGTGCCGCCGTCAAAACGGAAATCTCCTATATGGAACCATTCGCCGGAGGTCTGCCCGACGACGGAATGCTCGTCCATGTTGAAGCTCACGTCCGTAGCGGAGTCTCCTACGGTCATGGTGAAACAGGTTATCCGGTCGAGCCCTCCGCGCATCTGCTGGTAGCTGTAGACTGCATATTCGCCGTCCAGGCTCTCCGGGAGAGTGTAGACAAGGCTGTCTTCGTCCGAGGACTTTTTGCTCTCCAGGTACGAAGGTCCGTATCCGGTACGCCCGCGCACCCTGGTCCACGAGCCCGTGAATTCCACGCCCTCGGAGGTGTCGTCGATGAGGATTTCCGGCTCGCTGCCGTCCAGGTACGGGTCTTCGGAAAGGATGGACTGCAGAGCCTTGACGTCGATGTCCTGCACTGCGCGGCCGGTATCGGCGGCGAGGGATGCCGCCACGCCACCGGCCTGTCCGAGCGCCATGAATACGGGCTCCATCCTTATGGAACCGTAGGCAATGTGGCTCGCGGAAAGGCACACCGGCACGAGCAGGTTGTCGCATTCCTCCCTCCTGGGGGTGATGCTCCTGTACGAGACCGGGTAGGGATAGCCCCCGGGAATCTCCACGTTGCCTTCGTTCTTGACCATCCATGCTCCGTCTTTCAGGAGTGCGATTCGTTGGCAGTTGTGGGAATCCATGTTGTACGCGGCCATGGCTACGCCGTCCCAAATCTCGGTTCGCCCTTCGCAGTCGGCCTGGGTGGCTACGTATTCGCCTTTCATTCGGCGAGCTTCGCGTACGTACAGCTGCGGCGTCCAGTTGCCGTTGAAGGTGTATTCGTCCTTCGGATAACCCCAGCGTAGCATCTGGCTGCGGAGCTCTTCCGGCACGCGGGGGTCGTGTCCGTAGAAATACAGAAGCCCCTTGGTATAGTCGGTGTGTGCCTTGATTATCGCCTGGCGCTCTTCCCATGAGGCTTCGGGATAATCGTAGTTCATTCCTATCATGTCGGTGGAGAAGCCGCCCCGGTTGTTGATGTCGGTCTTGCGGCCCGGCATGTGGCTCCAGATGAAATAGTCATTCAGGCCGCGCTTGTCGCTCTGGGCCTGAAGGAGCCTGAGCGCAAGCTCGTAGCGGGTGGAGTCGTAACCCTCCGGGCGGGTGATGGGAATCATGTTCTCCAGGCTGTCCGTCAAACAGATACGATAGTTGTAAGCCTGCACAAGGGTGTCGCCGCTGCCGTCGGGAAGGAGCTCCTGGGGAGATACGCCCCAGACCAGTCCGCTTGACGGGTCGCCGGGCCGGACGAACGGGTCTATTCCGTCGGGGAACTGGTGCCCCGACAGCAACTGGACTCCGTCCCAGGTCTCGCCGTAAACGTCGTTGCCTTCGCGGCCTACGGTGTAGGATACCCCGGCCGCTGCCATGAGGTCTCCTTCGTAGGTGCAGTCCAGGAACATCCGGGCGCGTACGGTGCGGGTGTCCGTCCCGTCGGTGACGGTTATGCTCTCTATGCTGCGTCCCGATTTGGCTGCGCCCTCCAGGCGGTATTGCCGCAGGACGGTTATTCGTCCGTCGTCCAGATATCCTTCGAGGATGTCGCGGGCCACGTGGGGCTCGAAGACCCACTGCTCCAGCTTGCCGTAGTGCTCTCCCACACGTCTGTAGAACTGTCTTGCGACACCGCTTACGGCCTGCTTGTTGCCTATGTCGGTGTATCCCAGCCCGCCGCTGGTCATGCCTCCGATCTGCATGTCGGGGCTGACGAGGAGCACGTTCTTACCCATACGGGCGGCGGAGTATGCCGCAACGACGCCGGAGGCCGTACCGCCGTACACGCATACGTCGTAGCTCCGGCTGCAGGAGAGTGCCGCAAGCACCGCGGCCGCAATGAGTATCAGTTGCTTTGTCATTTCTCTATCTTGTAGTCGAATACTATTGTTCCGGTATTGTTGGTGGCAGGCCGCGCGGTTACGCGGACAAGTCCGTACTTCACTGCCTCTCCCGACGAACTCGCCGACGTGCGGTTTATCTTGAAGGCTATGGTGGAACCGACTGCCTTCCTGAATGTCACGTGGTCGTTCGCGGGTATGGTGCCGCCGTCGAACAGTTCCCTGACCTCGGCGCTGGTGCTTATGCCCGCAAATGTGTCGGCGTCTATTTCTATCTCGCGGAAGTTGGTCTCGTTGCGGGTTGTCCAGTTCTCGGGAACGTCCGCGCTGCTGCCGCCCAGCACAGTCACTATCGTGGCTTCAGGGTAGATGACGACGACGTTGTTTGCTATGGGTGCGGCAAAGGCTACTCCGTTGGTGCCGGCGTTGTTGCTCCAGAAGAGTGCCCAGTCGATGTCGGCGCAGTGCTCCCCGACTCCGCCCGCCGTGTAGACCTTGTTGTTTACGGCATCGAAGAACTGTCCGGCCGAGGTGCATCGGTTGACTCCCATGGTGACGCCGTAGAACTCGTTCAGCTCGGTCGATGCGGGTTTGGTGAAGCTGACGGAATAATTGGAACTGACCAGGTTGCCGTTCATGTCCATGACTTCCACGGTGAATGTAGTGGTCCCTCCGGAGTCGCCTAGCGAGGGCTCGTACCAGAACGGCAGAGTGACGTTACGCAGGTCTCCGGTGACGGGGAAAGACATCTCGGGCAGGATAGTATTCCCCTTGTACGTAGTGACTTGCATCATGTCTACCGTGCTTGAGGTAATCTTTACGTCGAACGACAGGGGAGTGCCGTCCACGAGGAATTCGTTGGGGGCGTCTTCGGGGAATGTGATTACGATGTCGGGCTTGGCCGCAAGTATGAATACGGGGAAGTCGTAATGCCCCTTGGAGCCGTCGACGCCTTCTGCGCTTACGGCAAAGTCGATGGTGTTGCCGGCGTAGGAGTCGGAAGGCTTGTAAGTGAAGCCCAGAGTCACCGAATCGGGCGCATCGGCGTAGGTCGTTTCGCTGCCGGGCAGCACTTTGCCGTCCACGTATGCGCAGGCGCTTCGAAGGCCTCCGTCGTACTTGAGGGAGAAGAGGAACTCGAGTTCCGTTCCCGGGTAGACGACGGATTCAATGGCGTTTTCCACTTTGATGGATATGACCGGCCTCCTGACCGTCTGCATGTCGTCGGGAACGGTACATCCGGCGAGCAGGGCCGCTGTAAAAATCAGGGTGAACAATGACTTTCTCATGGCTGCTTATTCTACGTAAAACGGTATGCAGGCGCTTGCCGCCTTCTTGTTGACGTCGTCGAGCACGAATGCATACAGGCGGTATGCTCCGGCGCTTCCCGGGGCCTTGAAACTGATTTCCGGAGTGGTTCCGTCGGCAATCAGACCTTCGATGCCGTCTGGCATGCTGCCGTCGCTCTTGCTGTCGCCCTCGCGGAAGATGCGCCATTCGTAGCGCAGGTTGACTTCCGTGGAGGCTTTAGCGACGACCTTGGCTGTGTTGGACGAACCTGCGGCCACCTTGACGGCGCTCTCGGCGGTCATGCCGTTCATGGTCATGTCGGCGCGGGACTCAATCCTGGGAGCGCGTGCTGCGGGCCATTCGCCGGTCCAGCATTTCTGCATGACGTCGCACACGCCGTACGAATAATGGTCGACGGTAAACATGGAGTACCAGTTAAGTACCTCTCCGTGAGTCTGATAGCCCCACACGAAAACGAACGAACCGAGGCATCCCTCCTTTGACTTGATGTCTTCTTCCCAAATCTTGAGGTACACGTTTTCTTTTTCGGTACTCGTCTCTTCCACGAGGGCTGACGAATCGGAACTGTAGTAGTCGGTCCACGGAAGGATGCGGGAGGGCTCGCCCTTCATCGCCCAGGTGCCGCGGGGCCCGAATTCCGTAACCATGAAGGGGAGGTCGACACCGGCTTCGGAGATGTTCCCCGCGATGTTCCCTACAGAGGGATAGTAGGAGTTGACGGATATGAAATCCACGTCCGGAGCGTATGTGGTGAGGTTCTTTATGCGCACGACGGCTGAACTTGCCAGGGTGTTCGTGACGGGGTGCTTGTCGTCTATCTCCTTGATGGATGCCGCCAGGTCGCCTATGGCCTTCCAGAGATTGACGTTGTCTTCGTTGGACGCTTCGACTTCGTTGCCTATAGACCAGCAGAGCAGGGCAGGGTGGTTCTTGTACTGGCGCACATACTCCAGCAGTTTTTCCTTTTGCTGAGCCACTTTTGCCGCGTCGCTGTAATCGAGGTATCGTGCGGCGCTCATTCCAAGTCCCAGGTAAACCATCAGTCCGGCCTTGTAGGCGTTGTCCATGATTTCCCTTGTGTTGCCGGCGTTGGGAGAGTACAGCCTTATGGTATTGCCGCCGAACTTGCGTACGTCGGTGTAATATCGGTTGGTGGCGGCGCCGTTCACGTACCAGGGTTCGTCGCCTACGGCGAGGATCCACTTGCCGTCCGGGTTCTTGAGTACTTTCACGGCCTTGGCTTCAGTGGGGACGGAATCGGAGCCTATGGGTATCACGTAGTCGTCATTGCGGCATCCTGCGACCGCGAGGACAATTGCCAGGAGCAGTGCTGTATGTTTTGCTTTCATATCAATAACCGGGATTTTGAGGGAAGGTTTCGGCTCCCATGCTGATTATTTCGCTTTCTGGAATGGGCCAGCGCACCATGTGCGGATTGGCAGGCAGGTTGGTGCGGCCGAGTATTGATGGTGCATATTCCGGATTGCCGGCATAGTTGCGCACCTGGTCGATCAGTATTCCCCGGCGCTTGAGGAAGAACCAGCGGTCTCCCTCGAATGCCAGTTCGCGGGCCTGCTCGTCGATTACGTTCTTGATGGTCAGTGCTCCGGTGAATTCGGGATTGCCGGCCCGCTGCCATGTCTTGTTGAAGTAGTACCGAGCCTTGGTCTGGTCGCCGAGCATCAGTGCGGCCTCGGCTCCCATTATGTATGTCTCGCCGAGGCGGTAGACTATTATGTCCTTGCAGCTGCGGGCCTCGTAGGGCTCACGGGTCCAGATGTCGGCGTACTTGGTGCAGCCCGTCATGAGGTTGCGTATGAGCTCGCCCTTGGAGTTGCGCGACGGCAGCCACTCGCCGGGATTCACGCTCACGCCCCCGACGCTGATGGCCTCGCCGGTGGTGTTCTTGTACCGGAACACGTACCAGTTGGAATAGCGCTTGTCGTTTTTGGTGTCGTAAAGCGACAGCAGGTAAGGACTTACCAGACACCTGCCATAGGTGAATCCGTAGTTGTCGTAGCTGCAGGCATGTTCGTTGGTCCCTCCTATTTCCTGGCGGTAGAGGCCTATGAACAGGGTTGCCAGGTAATGCCCCTTTGGCTCGGTGGTCGAAAGGCTGCCTCCCATTTCCGTGCTCCATTCCTGAACCAGCAGGGCTTCGGAATGGTTGAGGTTCGCGCCTTTGAACAGATCTTCGGTGGGGACCAGGGAGTAGCAGCCTGAGGCTTCGATGGCATCGACCTGTTCCAGGGCAGTGTCCCAGTCCTTGATCCACAGGGCGGCTTTTGCGAGAAGGTGCCTCGCTGCGGCCTGGTTGAACCTTCCGGGCTGGTAGGAGGTCCAGTCCAGCACGTCTATGGCATATTCGAGATCGTTATAGATCAATTCGAATACTTCGCTCTGGGCCGCCGGGTAGAATTCCCTTTCGTCATTCAGGTTCTCAGGCGTAGTGGGTTCGGTGTTGAGCCAGATCCGGTCAAATACCCGGAATAGCTGGAAGTATGACTTTGCCCGGAAACATCTTGCCTCGGCGATGCTGATTTTCACGTCGTCGGTCTGTTCCATCTTGCTGCCGGCGTAAATTATTTCGTTGCAGCTGCCTATGACGGAGTACATCGTCTTCCACAGGAAGCTGACCTGCGAGGCGGAAGGCTTGAGATAATTGGGGTCGTAGATTCCGAAGAAGTTTCCGGTACCGCCGTTGGTGGTTACAAGGTCGGTTCCGCGTATGAAGGCGGTCCATGTTGAATTCTCCGAGGATTCGCTCATTATGTTGCGGTCCTTGTCGTAAAGGGCGTTTACGGCAAGCTTGAGCCCCTCCGGTGTGGAGTAGATGTAATCTATGGAGTACTTGGTGAGATTGTTCTCCTCAAGGAAACCTTTGCACGAGCATAGCGCTGCGATGCAAGCTGAAAGTATCAATATCCTTTTCATAGCCGTCAGAATGATGCTTTAACGCCAAACAATACGGTGCGCGGTTCGGGGTACGAACCCGGATTCTGCTCCGGGCCGTAGCCGAGGACCTTGGTGTAGTACCATGCATTGTTGCATGAGATCCAGATGCGGAGGCTCTGCATTTTCACGGCGTCGGCAATGCCCCGCGGGAAGGTGTAGCCGAGCGTGACGCTGCGCAGGCGCAGGTAAGTGGCATCCTGATAACCCAGGGCGCTGATGTATGCCGGGGCCTGGGTCATGTTGGGGGACGGCGCCTCATTGGACGGATTGTAGATCGTCCAGTAGTTGCGCCGCAGGCCGTTGCGCTTGCCGGTCATGTCTCCTCCGTTGGCGAAGGTGGTGAGGTACGAGTTGTAGAATGTCCCGCCCCATGAGATGTTGAGGGCCGCCGACAGGTCGAAACCCTTGTATGACAGCGCCGTGGCGACGCTTCCGAGCCAGTCGGGGTCCCTGGACATGATTATGCGGTCGGCCTCCGTAATGTCGCCGCTGTTGTCGGTGTCGGCTATCTTGATGCTTCCCGGCGTGGCGGTGGGCATGGTCGAATTCTCGATGTCGTCGTCCAGCTGCCAGATTCCGTCGAATTTGTAGTCGTAGTAAACGTTGACGGGACTGTCGATGAACCAGCGGTTGTTGACGTCGTTGAGAGGTTTGCCATCCTGGTCTACTTCGCCGCTTATCCTCTTGATTTTGTTGACGTTGCGGGCAAATGAGAAGTCGAGGTCCCAGTTGAAGTCGCGGCTGGCGACCGGCGTTGTGTTGAGGGTTACTTCCAC
>CAMOGR010000151.1 GCA_946614205.1 uncultured Bacteroidales bacterium
GGCTGGAAGGGGTTGGCCTCTATGAGGTCGACAGGAATGCGGAGTATGTCGGCCTCCGACGCCGGATGCGCTCCGGCTATTTCCTTGTTTATGTAACCGACGGGCTTGCGGAGCTGGTCCGCACCGGGGACAGACCCCATGAGGGAACTGAGTCCCCTGCCCAGGCCGTGCTGCTTGTTTGTCATTGTCTGGTAACTTTTTCGCCGTCGCGCTCAAGCACCTCGGATGCGAGGTTGAGATAATTCGACGAACCGGTACAGGATATCTCGTACAGGAGGATAGGTTTGCCGTGGGAAGGGGCCTCCGACAGACGTATATTGCGCTGAATCACCGTGTTGAACACAAGTTCCTTGAAGTGCTCGCGCAGTTCGGAAAGCACCTGCTGGTGAACCTTGGTGCGACCGTCGAACATGGTCACCACGAAGCCTTCAATGGTAAGGGACGGATTGAGCCCGCCCTGTACTATGCGTATCGTCTGAAGCAGTTTGCCCAGGCCTTCCAGAGCGAAGAACTCGGGCTGGACGGGAATTATGACGGAATCCGCCGCAACCAGTGTGTTGACGGTAATAAGGCCGAGGGACGGCGAACAGTCGATGATTATGTAGTCGTAGTCGCCGCGCACCGGGGCTATGGCGTCGCGCAGCAGGGACTCCCGCCGCTCGTCGTTTATCATTTCTATTTCTATGCCTACCAGGTTGATGTGCGAAGGTATCATGTGAAGGCCGGGCATTTCTGTCTGGATGAGGGCGTCTTCCACCCTGATGGAGCCTTCCATGAGCTCGTAGATGCTGCGGTGGCGGTCGTCATCGGGAGAGAAATTCAGGCCCGAAGTGGTGTTGGCCTGGGGGTCTGCATCGATGATGAGGACCTTCTTCTCAAGGGCCGCCAGAGACGCCGCGAGATTGATTGCGGTCGTAGTCTTTCCGACTCCGCCTTTCTGGTTGGCAATTGCTATTACTTTTCCCATATCACGCAAAAATACGAATTATTTCAGTAAACTGCAATATACGCGCCACGGGCCTTGTGTTTCGTCATATACTCAATTGATACTGAATCTTCAATTCCGCACGCGCGGGCTTCGGCTGCTCCATCCATGGATAAGACAGGTACGAGGCCCGGACATACAATGCGTGACGGCGCGACGGACGCCAGGCGGCATAGAGCGAAAGCGACCAGCCCTTGCCGTAGTAAGCCGGCACATTGAAGCTGCCCGGAGCGTCCCGCTCATAGACGTAAATACGATCGTTCCACTGCTCGGCACGGAAAAGCGTCCAACGTAAATATGCCTTAAGCTTTCCTTCAGCACGACCGGCTTCCGCATTTATCAACCAGGAAGTTTCATCGCAATGAACGATATCCAGCCGGGAGCGTGCCGTCCAGCCTTGGCAATCGAGCTGCACCTCCGCTCTTCCCTCCAACCGCCATGTACCCGCGAACCTGGCGGCCAGCCTTGCCGAAGGTGTAAAAACAAGGGCGCCGGACCCGATTGACGGTGAATATTTGAGCATGGAACGGAACTGTTTCCCGCTTAGCGCCAGCACGGCGTCAAGCGACTTTGTACCGGCTCCTGCGACAATTTCCGGCTCGCCGCCGGTATATCTGGCGAGGGCCGCGATCTTGCTGCCGTATGCCGGGACCCACATCACACCGGCAAGCGCCCGGAGGCCGTCTTTCCAGGCCAGTTCGCCATATACCGAAACGTCCTTGAATCCTATCCGCCAATCGGTCGAAACCGCCTTTCCCGCGACTGTAACACCCACCGTAAAACTTCTGGTCAAGTAAGAAACGGCCGCAATCGGCAGTCGTTCCTTGAATGAATAAGCCGCGCCGACGCTCCAGCGTCCCAGGTCGAAGTCAGCCGCAACGCCGCACAGCTCGGGACTGAACGAACCCGTCGCGCTGAACCCGGTCCCCGCCCTGCGGAGTGCGTTCACGCTGCCATAGGGCTGCATACTGAACCCGCTCCATTGGACAAGCCCCTGCCCGAACCTGGCTCCGAAGTGTCCGAGCACCAATTTTCCGAGCCATTTGCGACCGTACGCCGCGGCGCTTACGGTCCCGGGGCGGATCTTTCCGTCGGCATAAGTAGTGCGAGTGCTCCAGTTGAGTTCAGCAATCTCGCCCCAACGGAGCCTGAGCTTTCCGCCGCCTGCATGCAGGGTGTCGTCCGAGGCCCGCACCGCTCCGCGTATCATCGCATCGGCATGGAATCTCCCGGACCGGCGCTCTCCCGGAGGCCCTGACGGGTCAAGACGCACAAAGGCCTGAAGCGCTTCGGTGAACGACTCTCCGAAACCGTCGACCAGAGAGAGCTCGGCAAACGACAGCACATCCCCGGTACGTCCCCGGTAATCCAGCAGGGAGGCAGCCTGGAACGCTGTGAACAGACCGCAGGAAAGCAGGCGGCTGCGGGTGGCGGAATTGAGCTCTACAGGATGCAGGGACAGTCCCCGGAAACGTTCGAGAGTGGTTTCGTCCAGCTCCTCGATGCAGCCGGCACCGGTGATGCGCAATACGGAGGATTCGAAAGACGGGGCCGCCGAAAGAACGGCGAAAAGGATGCAAAGTGTCTTCATAGTCTATAGTTTTCAGTTCTGCGAATATACGAAAAAAATAGTATCTTTGTAGTCTATGAACACCAAAAAAGCTCAAACCTACAATCTGACCGGAGAGCTGTTCCTCACCATGCTGACCCAGGGCCATTCGCGCCTGAGCCAGAATCGCCAATCAATCAACGACCTGAACGTTTTCCCCATACCCGACGGCGACACCGGAGACAACATGTGCCTCACAATAGAGGCCGGTTGCGCCCAGGCCGCCTCCCTTGGCGGGGCCACCCTCGGCGAAGTCGCAGGAGCGGTCTCCTCGGGAATGCTCATGGGCGCAAGAGGCAACTCGGGCGTCA
>CAMOGR010000152.1 GCA_946614205.1 uncultured Bacteroidales bacterium
GAAGTTCGGAGGTGCCATCGGCGGATTCCTGCTGCTTGCGCTTCTGGGCGCTTTCGGCTACGACAAGGACCTTGCAGTCCAGGCTCCCCGCACCCTGGATGCGATTCGCGCCATGATGAGTTTCATTCCTGCTGCAGGGGCAGCGATAGGCATAGTGTTCCTGTCATTCTATCCGCTTACGACCTCCCGTATGAAGGATATCCAGGAGAGGCTTCGCGCCAAACGTGAAAGAGCATGACGGATACGGGAACATTTCGCGGCGAGGCTCTGCGGGAACTCGGCAGAATACTTGACTGGTGGGAGGGACTCGAGGACCCTTCCGGAGGTTTCTTCGGCGAGGCCGGGCCGGACGGTACGGTCCATCCACGAGCCGACAGGGGAGTGATACTCGGAGCCCGCATCCTTTGGGCATTCTCTGCAGCATACACGGCGCTTGGACGCCGGGACTGTCTTGATGCCGCAACCCGGGCGTTCGATTATTTCACTTCTCACTTCATCGATCCCGAGTATGGCGGAGTCTTCTGGTCCGTGAATGCGGACGGAGAGCCTCTGGATACCAAGAAACAGCTTTATTCTCAGGGCTTTGCAATCTACGGTCTGTCGGAGTATTTCCGTGCGTGCGGGAATCCTGCGGCTTTGGAGGCGGCGCGTGAAGTCTTCCGCGTCACCGAGACTTATTTCGCCGACGACGTGCATGGCGGATACATCGAGGCGCTTGCGAGGGATTTTTCCCCCTTGGAGGACATGTCCCTGAGCGCGCACGACATCAATGCCGACAAGACCATGAACTCCCATCTGCACGTGCTCGAAGCCTATGCCAACCTGTATTCCGTATGGCCCGATGACACCCTTGCAGAGAGGGTGCGCGAGCTTCTCGACATCGTCTGCCTCAAGGTGATGCACCCTTCGGGGCATCTGCAGCTGTATTTCAGCCGTGACTGGACTCCGCTCCCCGGCGCCTGGTCGTACGGGCACGACATCGAGACTTCCTGGCTTGCCCTGGAATGTGCGGATGTTCTTGGCGATCCGGCTTTGGTACAACGGGTTGCGGAGTTCTCGCGCGCCCTCGCCGCTGCCGGAAACGAGGGCCTTCAGAGCGACGGCTCACTCATATATGAGCGGCATCCCGACTCTCGTCAGGACTTTTTCCGTGAGTGGTGGGTGCAGGCCGAGGCGGTTGTAGGCAATGTATGGGCGTGGAAGCGGCTTGGAGACGCTTCGGGCCTGGAGCGCGCCGCCGCCACATGGGATTACATCAGGACGCACCTGCTCGACACCTCCAACGGAGAATGGTACTGGGGCATCAACCCCGACGGTACGCCGGACCTGAGCCGTCCAAAGGCCGGGTTCTGGAAGTGCCCCTACCACAACAGCCGCATGTGCCTGCAGTTGCTGCAGCAGCTTGCTTAGATTTCCCCTTTGTCAACCATGTCCCGGTACACTGAAAGTGCGTCCGGGGGCAGGGCGTTTGCCGGATTGTCAATCCATGCCTTGAGTCCTTCAGGGCCGGCGTCGGGGTGCTCGGCGGCGAATTTTTCAAGCAGGGCGCGTGTGCGCTGCAGCGGAGTCAGCGCCCTGCACACGTCACAGCATCCGCAGTCCCGGGTGCTGGTCTGTCCGAAGTAGGCCAGCAGCTGCCGGCTGCGGCAAACGTCGTCCGTGGTGAGGAACGATTCCACCGCGTCTATCCTTGCCGCGTCCTGCTCCTGAAGGAGCCTGTATCGCTCCGGCTGCAGGTCGATGTTGCCGGGGGTGAGGCGGTCGTGGTGCAGGTATACCAGGCTGCTGCGGTCGGCGGGAATGTATCCTATCACCCTGTCCAGCGAAAGCTGGTACAGCAGCTGGTGCAGCCAGGGGACTGTGGCGTCGCACTCGCGGGCGAGCTTCTCTTCGTCGATGGGAACCGAATAGGACATTATTCCCGGGTACGTGCGCATGAGCGACTCCAGCAGCGGAATCATCTGCGGCTCGCGGAAGTCGATGTTGTACAGCTCGTTACGGGGCGTAATTATGCGTACCCTGGTGGGGAATTCGGTGTCTTCCGCATAGGTGATGTGGCCCGACTGCTCCAGGTAGCGCAGAGCGTAATGCACGGTTGAACGCTGCAGGGAGAATTGCTTGCAGAACGCTTCCGTATCGAGCCGGAGCGTACGGCCCTCGCCGGTTTCGTAGATGATTTCGAATGCGAGGTGCAGCTTCTGGTAGATGTCTTCTATGGTGGCGAGCGACGGGAACGATGCCGAATGCAGCTGATGCAGGTGTGCGACGTCTCCCGGATTCCAGAGAAGCACCGCGTACGAGCGGCCGCCGTCACGTCCGGCGCGTCCGGCTTCCTGGAAGTAGGCCTCCAGGCTCCCCGGCGGTTCCCAGTGTACCACGAAGCGTACGTCCGCCTTGTCTATGCCCATTCCGAAGGCGTTGGTGCATACCATGACCCTGATTTCCCCCTTCTTCCAGGCCTCCTGACGCTCGCTGCGCGCGATTGGCCCCAGGCCTGCGTGGTAGAACGAGGCGCTCACGCCTTCGCTGCGCAGCAGTGCCGCCACGTCCTCGCATCTTTTGCGGTTGCGCAGATAGACTATCCCCGAGCCTTGTACGCCCCTGCATATATCCAGCAGCTGGCCTGTCTTGTCCTGGCATTCGCGTACGATGTACGATATGTTGGGACGCTCGAAAGGGGCCCGGATAAGCGTGAAAGACGGATTCTCCGGGTCTGTGGAGAGGCGCCTGGCTATATCCAGGGCGACCTGCGGAGTGGCCGTCGCCGTGAGTGCGATTATAGGTGCGTCCACGAGTTCGCGCAACCTGCCTATCTGCAGGTAGTCGGGCCTGAAATCGTAGCCCCATTGTGAGATACAGTGGGCTTCGTCTACTACTATGTAGTTGATTTTCAGGAGCTCCACGTAGGACCTGAACAGTTGCGTACCCAGACGCTCCGGCGATACGTACAGGAACTTGAAGTCTCCGTATGCGGCGTTGTTCAGGGCTGTGTCCACCTCGCGCCGGGACATTCCGGCGTGTACGGCGATGGCCCTTATGCCTCTTTTCTCCAGATTCTGCACCTGGTCTTTCATGAGGGCTATGAGGGGGGTGACGACTATGGCGAGGCCGTCGTTCATGAGAGCGGGAATCTGGAAGCAGACCGACTTGCCGCCGCCTGTGGGCAGGATGGCAAGGACGTCCTTCCCGGCGAGCGCGGCGTCGATGATTTCCTTCTGCATGGGGCGGAAGGTGTCGTAGCCCCACCATTTTTTCAGTACGCCCTCCGGTGTCATGCCAGGATTATGAATACGCAGGGACGTTTGCCGATGCTTGTGTTTTCTTTGCGCCACTGCGCGACGCTCCGGGTGCGGATGAATGCCGTGGGCAGGGTGATGTCTGCAGCCAGCGTGAGGAGGGTCTGCGGCTGCAGCTCCCGCAGCAGGTCTTGCAGGAGGGAGTCGTTGCGGTAGGGGGTCTCTATGAATATCTGGCTCTGGTTCAATGCTTTGGATTGCCGTTCGATATCTTTGACGGCCTTCTTCCGCTCATCGCTTTTGGCGGGCAGATATCCGCGGAAGGCGAAACTTTGTCCGTTGAGGCCGGATGCCATGAGGGCGAGCATCAGCGACGAAGGCCCCACGAGCGGGACGACTTCTATGCCCGTGCGGTGACAGAGTGCCACCAGCGCTGCACCGGGGTCGGCAACTGCGGGAAGGCCGGCCTCGGAGATGAGACCGACGTCGCCCTTGTCCAGAAGGCCCGCAAGCGCTTCGGTCTCCTGGGGTGTGGTGTGCTCGTTGAGCGTGTGGAACTCGAGCTCTTCGATGTGCCCCCTGAGGCCGGCGGCGGACAGGAAGCGGCGCGCTGTGCGTATCTCCTCGACCACGAAGGTCTTGAGCGAGCAGGCTATGTCCAGCACGGCCTTCGGCAGTACAAGGGAAGGGTCGTATTCGCCAAGCGGCGAAGGTATCAGGTACAGTTTTCCTTTCATCTTCCAAAGATAATCATTATTCGCGGCTTTTGGGCCGTCGGGTAGAAATTTCAGGGTGCTGTTGCTCCGCCAGGCCCCTCCCGTCGCTGGCGATGGGGCTCTCTCGTTGCGGGTGATGGGCCCCTCACGTTGCTGGCGATGGGCTCTCACGTTGCTGGCGAAGGCCTCTCACGTTGCGGGTGATGGGTCTCTCCCGTCGCCCGCGATGGCCTCTCCCGCTTCATGCCCGGGAGCATATGGCTGCGAAACAGAACCCTGAAACTTTCCTCCGGCGGCCGATAGTCAAAAAATACCAACAATTGGGTATAATAATTGTAGCATTTTTGATTGTCCAATGGCGAAAAATGACTAAATTTGCGGATTGGAAATTTCAAACAAACCTTTTAATACAATTATGTCTAAAATCAATCTTGGCAAGTATGGCATCGAGGGCGTTACCGAGGTGCTCTACAACCCTACCTACGAAGTTCTGTACAACGAAGAAACCAAACCCGGTCTCGAAGGATTCGACAAGGGTCAGGTAACCGAGCTCGGCGCCATCAACGTCATGACCGGCATCTACACCGGCCGTTCTCCCAAAGACAAGTACATCGTGATGGACGAGAATTCCAAAGACACCGTATGGTGGACTTCCGACGAGTACAAGAACGATAACCACCCCCTGTCCGAGGAGAATTGGAAGATTCTCAAGGATCTGGCAATCAAGCAGCTCAGCGGCAAGAGGCTCTTTGTCGTGGACGGCTACTGTGGCACCCACAAGGACACCCGCATGAAGGTCCGCTTCATCATGGAGGTCGCATGGCAGGCACACTTCGTCACCAACATGTTCATCCGTCCC
>CAMOGR010000153.1 GCA_946614205.1 uncultured Bacteroidales bacterium
GCTCTGCCGCCTTGCCGCCGTTGATTCCCCAGTAAAGACCGTAGTGGACTCCGCCATAGGAAGGAACGCCGCCGTAGATTGCGCTGACAATGCCGTTGCCGAACACGTCACCCCTTGCAGCTACCTTATCGACACCGGTGCTTCCGCTCCAGGCCTCGACGACGCAGTGGATGAGGTTTACAGGGTTGGCGAGCTTGCTGTCACCGGCCTTGACTGCATATACGTCGAAGAGAGCTCCGTAAGCGCCGAGGTTGGCGAGAAGCAGGTTGCCGGCGTCATCGCATGCGATGGACTGTACGGGGAGGTCTCCGGTAGCAAGTTCACCCTCGATCTTGCCGCTGGAAGGATTGACAACGTGCACCTTCAGACCGTCGCTGACGAGGAGTTTGCCGTCGAAGATGGCAACGGAAGCAGTGGCACCGTCGCCGACATTGAAGCTCTCATTGAGCATCGTGCACCATTCGACCTTGGAGTTGCCTGCCTGATAGACATAGATGCGCTCGACGTGATCCTGGGTCTCGCCGGTAGGCTCACCGGTCTCATCGTCGATGACGGCGTCCTGGATTGCAGGAATGGTGAACTTGATGTAAGCGGAACGGGCGTCATAGCCGTTGTTGGCGGCTACCTTGAAGGTACCTTCGCCTGTGTTCTTGTCGAAGGTTGCGGGAGCCCAGTCGAAGGAGTCGTAGGTCTTGACCTCGTAGTCGAGGTTGGAGATGACCTTGAAGCTTGCATCGCCGCCTTCGATTCCGACAGAGAGCTCTGCAGGTTCGATGATGAATACATTGCCCTGATAGATGGTGACGGGGGCGGTGATGCCGCCTACGGTGAGAGTGACAGCTCCTACGCGTCCGGTAAGATCCTCGGGAAGGGACTGTACGGTAGCCTTTACGGTAACTTCACCGGCTTCTCCGCTGGTAGGGTTGACTACGATGAAGTCTGACTCGGACTTTGCAGTCCAGCTCTTGTTGGTTACGAAACTGATGCTCACAATTTCTGAGCCGGTTCCGATGGAAACCACGGGCTCGGACTTGAGTTCAAGCTCATCGGGTACTTCTACCGGAGCGGGCTCTTCACAAGCTGCAAATGCCGCGAGGGCGATTGCGAATACTGATAAAAATTTTTTCATGATAAAATTATTGAATTGATGGTGTATTGTATGTTTCGAAAGCTTTCTTGAAAGCGTTCCAATAGCCGAACATGCGTATGTGGCAGAGGTCGAACACAAAGTAGCCGTCGCCGTTGTTGATGCAGGCATCGACGGTTTTCGGTATGTATGCGCTCTTGCCGCCGTTCTGCCAGCCTGTCGGGTTCCCGACATCGGGCCCTCCTGCGTATTTGGTGTCGCCGAGAAGGAGTGAGGCGGCCTGTTTGCAGAAGCCTTCCATCGTCCATTCTCCGCTGCCGTAGATGCTTGCGGAAGCCGCATAACAGCCCAGCAGCATAAAGTCGCAATGGTCGGCAAAGCCGTAGTTATGGTAATCCTGGTCGGCCCAGCGGCCGTATTTGGAATGTGTGAGGAAACGGGGGCTTGCCCAGTTGACGCCGGAGCTGTAATAGCTTGAATACCAAGCTCCCACATATACTCCGAACTCTACATCAGGATTGACTCCGTGGACGTTCTCTGCTGCTTTTGCAACAAAATCGTGGATAATCTTGGCCCTGAACGACAGCCAGGCCTTCTGCTCGGTGTTCATCGGCATGGGTAATTCCGATGTTCCCGCTTCGAATACAGGCCAGTGTTCGGGCTCATGGCCGAGATACTCTGTGAATTTCTGCTTGGAGATTTCGGAGAATTCTGCCTGGAGGCCGGTGTCGTCGTAGCGGCAGCGGTCGAGTACTATGCCGTCCGGAGCGTATGCGGCTATCTCACGGAGCAGGGAAAGTATGTACTGCTGGACATCGTCGTTGGCCGGATTGAGGAAAACGGTACCGCGCACGCCGTCGTGGAAACTGCTTGCAGGCCCTTCGGCGGTGTTGTCCACCGCAGCCCACTGTGCGGGTATGTCTCCGCTGAAGATGGGGCCCTCGCTCTCGAGTCCGTACATTCCCCCGTAGCCGCCGACGAAAGTGTTGATCGCCGCGTGCACCCGGAGTCCGGCTGCGTGACCGGCGTCGATGAACGTCTTTAGGTAGTCAAAATCTGCGCTGCGCTCTACGAAACGGTAGCTGCTGTCTATCCATGCGGCGAGGCGTCGGGCCTGCGGCGCTATGGAGGACTTCCAGAGGACGGTGCCTTCTGTTGGACGCACGTCAACCACTATGTCGGTGAAACCGCATTCGGCAATCTTCGCAAGCTCTTCTTCTATATAGGCCTTGTCGTTGGCGAAATAGTTGAAGTTGGCGGAAGCGTCGATCCATACATAGCATGGCTTGAGAGGCCCTTCCTGACCGGGCTCCGGATTGACGGGCTGCGGCTGCCCGGGCGTCTTGCCGGGGTCGTCGGGGCCCTCGGGAGCAGTGCAGCAGGCTAACAGCAGTGCGGCTGACAGTATTTCAATCCATCGGCGCAGCATGTCACTTCACATATACACAGCTGCCTACCGCACGCTGGCTTCCGTCGGAAGGCTTGATGGTTTCGTTGCCGTTGACCAGCAGGCAGCTGGAGCCGCCGCCGTCGAGGTTGATGGCATCTGTGCATCCGAATTCGAGCATGAGTTTGGCTACGTCTTCGGTGGAATACCCTTTGACTCCCTCTGTCATCTCGCGTCCTTCGCATACGAAGAGGACCAGCCTCTTGTCGGCGGTGATGCCTATTGCGGTACGGGGGTCGGGATTGTTGCAGTTGACGTCATAATCGCCGGGAAGGCATTCGTAGCGCCATGTGTTGCGTATTTCGCCGTTCTTGATGAGCACGGGGCCGGCTCCGATGGCGGTCTTGGCCTCGAATGCCGTGGCCTGTTCGGGGAAGTTGGCGTCGGGAACGGCGAGAGGTGTGCTGCCGTACGCGTTCTGGGCGGGATTCTGATAGATGAAATGGTTGGATTCGTCTGAGAAATAGGTCCAGCAGGCCTCGACGTTTCCGTTTGCGTGCTGGATGAAAGCCGCCTTGGTGGGATAGTACAGCGAAACCCAGTCCTCGGATGCGTAGTTGATGTTGGGGGAGAGCAGCACCCCGTTCTCCACCGCAAGGCTCGCAGGGTAATTGATGTCGGAGTCAACGTAGAAGTATCCTCCGTTTATTACCAGGGTAGGGTTGCCTTTCTCGGAATAGATCTCGCCCGGGGTCTTGAGGGCGTCGGAACTGCCGTCAAGCTCGGGGTCGTTGAGGCCCCAGACATGGAAATCGCATTTGCTCAGGTCGGCGGTCGCGATGTATGCCTGGGCGACCTTGCCGTTGAGCACGGCAGGGGAGTGATAGATCTTTACGTATTCCGGCAGGGTGCCGAAACGGGAGTCGGTAATCTCTTCCCAGGGCTGGTTGTCAGCGTCGGGGTCGTTCCAGGGCCACTGCGGGATGTCGTCACCGCCCGCCTTGCATGAGCAAAGCATAAGGACGGGAAGCAGCAGGTAAGACAATGTCTTTTTCATATCCGTCTAGATTTCGAAGCAGTCGGCAACATAGGCGCCGAGAGCCTGTGCATGGTGATCGTAGTAGTATAAATAGAGCCTGTAGCCGTCGGTGGAAGGAACCAGGGCTACGTCGCCCGCAGCTCCGACCTCGGGATCGGTGGCTCCCTTCTGGTAGGTCTTGGGGCTGTCGTTCTTGAGAAGTACGCTGACATTCTTGGGAGAAGAGGCGTCGTAGAGGCGCAGACGCGGCCTGATATCCCATTCGGGGAAGTGGCTTACTGCCATGAGGGTAAGATACCTGGTTCCGTTGAATGTCTTGATGTCTAGGCAGTTGGGGTTGACTCCCCAGTGCCCTACGAGGTCGAGCCAGCTGTCTTTGCCGTTCTTGTCGATGTGGTGCAGTATGTAGCAGTCGCTGTTGCCGTGGGCTACGGAAGGATCGCTGTTGCCCTCGTAATAATCGATGAACCAGCCGTCGCTTTGCGGATTGATGGATGCGGGAACCACGGTCGCGAAGTTGACCGGAGCGGCGCCCCAGCCGAGTCCGTTTGCGGCGAAGTCATGGGTGATGACCTCGGCGACCTCTCCGCCGCGGATAATCAGGGCTGCGATGGTGGATGATGTCGAAATGCCTGCGATGCCCTCGGAGGTGAACACTATGACGCCGTCGCCATTGATGTCGCCCAATGCCTTCATCCTGTGTCCGATGGGGAAGATGAGCGGGTTGGTGAAGCTGTAGTACAGAGTGGGAAGCTCGTTTGCAGCGCTGCAGGAATAGATGCTTACGGTTCCGGCGTTGTCGCCGCCCTCGGCATAGTTCGCCAGGAGCAGATGCCCTGCGTCATCGTTGGTAAGGCAGTCGGCAACCGCCTCGCCAATGTTCATCTCTCCGATCCTGCTGCCGGTGAATGCGTCCACCAGCACGGGAGCGCGTCCCTGTCCGAGACCTACTACGATGGTGCTTCCGAAGCCGGCGAGCGATACGTAGCATTTCTCGTTGTAAGCGGGCAGATTGACTACCGATACGGGATCGACGTTGCTGAGCTCTGCTACGGATTCGGTCCTGAGGCCCGAGGCAAGCAGGTTGGGAATGCCCTGGCGGACATCGTAGGTCTTGGAGGTGGTGCCGTCGCCGGCGAGCACTGTAATCGTGGCTCCGGTATTGAGGTTGTATTTATGACCTTCGACGAAGTTCTTGCCGGAAATCTTGCTGATTTTGGCGTGGGGAGAAACCTGGCCGCTGATGGTGACGTTCGAAAGGTCGTCCAGATAGGGGATTAGGATCTCTCCGCTGTTCTCGTAGATTACTCCGGAAGTCTTTACGTCTTCCACCATCATTGCGAGGAGGCTGCAGGCGCTGGGCTTGACCCTCTTGCCGGTAATGACGATCTGGCGGGACTTGCCGTCGGGATCGGTGAGGGTGAACGGGTTGTCTTCCGTCAGGTCCAGGATGCCGAGCTTGGGGCTGATGGTGTAGCCCGGCTGCAGTTCGGCCTGTACGCGGAGGCGTGTCATGTATATGAGGGTCTCTTCGTCGGAGGCCTCGGGGTAGTAATAGGGGATGGGAATCTCCAGCCTTTCGGCCTCGGGATCGACGATGGTGAGTTTGCCGAGTTCCTGGCCGTTGTAGTTTCCGCTCATCATTATGGCGGTGAGGCTGGTCAGGCCCTGTCTCTCCGCGGTCGGAAGCACGTATTCGGGCTTGTGGCATGCCGTCAGCGCGAGCAGCATGGCGGCAAGTATATAAAGGGACTTTTTCATATTACTTCCATTCATCGTATTGGTCAACAAGCTTGTTGGAACTCAGTTCCGATTCGGGCATGGGGAAGCGGTACAGGCGCTCGGGGAAGTTGCGGTCTCTCTCATCGACGGACACGTATGTGTATCGGAATCCGTCGCCTTCGGACTCTATCTTGAGGCCGTGCTGCTGATAGCCGCTCAGGCCCTCGGGATACCGTTTTGCCGCTGTCTTCCAACGGCGGAGGTCCCAGTACCTGAGGCCTTCGAAGGCGAGCTCGACCTTGCGTTCCTGTACGATTGCCTTCCAGAGGTTCTCGCCGCTGCGGTCGGTGTAGGGAAGACCCACGCGGGAGCGTATCTGCCGCACTGCGTCGTTGGCTCCAGCCGTATCGCCGTTGCGGTAGCAGGCCTCGGCCTTGTTGAGAAGGACTTCGCCGTAACGCAGGAATGTGAACGGATGGCCACTGCGGGTGGACAGCACGTCGAAGCTTTCATCTACGTTCTTCTTGAGGTAATATCCGGTGACGGTCTTGCCGCGGGGCTCCTTGTCGGTCTTCCATGTGGCCCAGCCGTCGAGTCCGCCTGCGTAAGGCTCGATCTTGCGGCCTTTCCAGGAAGCGCCGTTGTACAATATGCTGGCCTGGAACCGGGGCTCGAGCTTGTCGTAAGGGGGAGTCTGCGTAGTGCTAGAATGCCAGGCGCTCCAGTCGGGCAGGCCTCCGGTGGCAAGTTCGTAGCTTTCTACGATTTCCTGGGTGGGAACGGCATATGCGCCGCCCTCGCTGTCGCTGAGGGCGAAGTCTCCGCCCGGAGAATAGCTGAAGTCGTAGCTGTGGTAGATGCCTTTGGAGAGGTCGAAAGTGTATTGGAAAATGGCCTCACGGTTGCCTTGCGCGAGGGACTTTCCGAAGGCGTCGGAGTATTCGGGCTCAAGGCTGTAGCCAAGGGCCCCCACTTCGTTCGCGGCCGCTATCACTGCGTCATACCTCTCGGCGTAAAGCATTGCGCGGCTCTCGAGTGCGTATGCCATTCCCTTGTTGAGGCGTCCGTGGGACTGCGCGGCAAGGGGAAGGTTGGCCGCTGCGAACTCCAGGTCGCCCTGAATCATGTCCCAGGCTTCCTTTTCGGTGGAGATGGCTTTGTCCTTGGTTATGGCAGTCAGGTCCTCGTCGTACAGGATTACATCCTTGTAGCGCTTTACGAGTTCAAAATAGAAGTAGCCGCGGAGGAACCTGAGTTCGGCTTCCAGGCGTACTTTGTCTTCGTCGCTCATCTTGCCGTATTCCTTGAGGTAGCTCAGCGATTCGTTGGTCTCTCGGATGGCGGTGTAAAGGGAACTCCACATACCCAGATAAACGTCTATGGTCTGGGCGGTCACCGTGGATTCAAAATAAGATATGTACGAAGGGATATATCCCAGGGTGCTGAAATTATATGAGGTGTACTTCAGCTCGTCGGTAAGGGCTTCCGTCAGGAATCCTGTCTGGTACTCGACGGTGGGAGAAGCGGTGAAACTCCAGATGTATGTGTACAGGTGATTGATTGAATACTCTGCGTTCCTGGTGGATTCCCATATCGTGATGGCGGAAACCCTGTCGGTGGGAGTCATGTCCAGGGGGTCGCTGCAGGAGGCCAGCGCCATGCTTGCGGCTGCAATCAGAAATAGTCTTGCTTTCATAACTGCTTTTCCTTTAGAGTGTGAGGGTGATTCCTCCCATCAGCAGGCGCTGCTGGGGATAATAGCCGTTGTTTACTCCCGGGGATTCCGGGTCTATGCCTTCGGGCAGCCCGTCAATGGTGAAGAGGTTCTGTCCTTCAACGAAGATGCGCAGGTTGTGGATTCCCATTCCGGAAATCAGCTTCTTGGGCAGAGTGTAGCCGAGCTGGGCTGTCTTGAGACGCACGTACTTGCCGTCGCGTATCCAGAAAGTGGAGCTGAGGCCGTTGTCGCCGCCATGGCTGGTCTTGGCCAGGGTGAGGCGGGGGAATGTTCCGTCGGGATTATAGATGCTGTATGCGTTCTGGACGAGGAAGAGAGGGGAGTTGCCGCCTTCCTTGAAGGTCTGTGTCCAGATGGTGGCGTCGTCGTTGTCGTTGTAGTAGGTACCCGTGAGGGAGACGTCGAACAAGGCGCCGCCGGTAAACTGGGCGTTGAAGTCGAATCCCTTCCAGGCGAGATTGAAATTGAGGCCGAAGGTGAGCTCGGGGCGGTTGCTGCGGCCGAACAGTCCCTTGTCGTCTTCGTCGATCTTGCCGTCGCCGTTGAGGTCTATGTAGCGGATGTCGCCGATGTTGGGACGTGTGCCGTACCAGGATGCCTCGTCAATCTCTTCTTCGGTCTTGAAGAGGCCGTCGGCCTTCCAGCACATGATGCTGCCGACCGTGGTTCCGGTACGTTTGCGCCACTCGACTATGTTAGGGTCGTCGTTATAGACCAGCCAGCGGGTCTTGCTGCGGGTGAGGCTTCCAGTGATCTCGTAGTAGAACGGGTCGCCGCCGAGGGAGAAGTGGTTGTGATGCCGTACGACTATGTCGATACCCTTGGCGTCCAGGGCGTTCTTGTTGACCCAGGTCGGATAGTAGCCGCCCATGGAAGACGGGAAACCGGTGGACTGGTAGGTGAGCATGTCGTAGGTGTAATTGTAGAAGGCGTCGATTTCCATGCCCAGGAGTCCGTCCCACATGGAGAAGTCCACGCCGACGTTCCAGCTGCGGGTCTTTTCCCAGGTGAGGCCGGTGTTTGCGATGCCGGTGGCGTAGTATGCAGGCTGTATGACGGGCGAAGCGCCGAGCTGCCCGAGGGCTATGTTGGCCTGCATTGCGTAAGTGCTCAGGAAGGCGTATTCGCTGACGCTGTCGTTGCCGAGAAGACCGACGCTCGCGCGGAGCTTGAGGTCGTCAAGCCAGCTGACGTCCTTGAGGAATTCTTCTTTGGAAAGTCTCCAGCCCAAAGATGCGGAAGGGAAGAATCCCCAGCGGGCTCCTGCCATTCCGGCGAACTTGTAGGAACCGTCGTAGCGTCCGGTGAACTCGGCGAGGTATTTCTCGTCGTAGTCGTAGCGGGCGCGGAATACGAATCCGAGGCTCCTGGAGGCGCCGCTCCAGCCGCCTGCCGGCAGGGAAGTGCGGACGATGCCGCTGGAGAGCTCCGGCAGCGACGTGAACGGAAGGGCCTCGACGTAGGCGCTCAGACCGTTGCTGTCGTAGTCGCGGTACTCCGCAAGTGCCATGAGGTCGATGTGATTCTTGCCGAAACTGTTGACGTAATTGGCGCTTGCCTGGCCTATCATGCGGCGAGAGAAGGTTACGCCTTCTCCCAGGTTGTTGATGTCTTCGGGAGCGAGGGCGGGCTTGACGTCGGTTCCCAGGTGGGGATTGTCCTTGCGGATCTGCCATATCCAGCCGTCTGCGGTGCGGACCTTCTGCATCATGGTGTAGGGAGTGCTGAGGTTCTTGTTGTAGCTGCTGGACCAGTCGTATGAACCCGATGCCTTCAGGGAGAGTCCGGGAATGAACGGGACGTTCCATGTAAGTGCGGCGTTGACGGTGAACTGGGTGCTGCGGGTCTTCTTGTAGCCCGATTCGTAAATCGCGGCAAGCGGGCTCACGAGGAAGCTCTGGTTGTCCTGTACGGCGCCGGTGTAGTAACCTTCGTATTTTTCGGGGAGATAGGGGTGCATCTGGACCACCTGGCGGGCGATGCTGAACCAGCCGACCTCATCGGTCCCTCCGTCGCTTCCTCCGGAAAGGAATGCCGGGGTCGACCTGTCACCGAGAACTCCCGAGAGGCCTACCTTGTAGCTGATGCTCTTGGAGAGGTCTCCTTCTATGTTTGAACGGATGTTGTATCGGTTGTAGTTGAAGCGGTCGATGTTGCCCTTCTGCCCGAGGTAGCCGACGGAGGTGAAGAAGCGGGCCTTGTCGCTTCCGCCCTGCACGGTGACGTTGTGCTTCTGGGTGAGGCCTGTGCCGAATACCTTGTCGATGTAGTCCACGTTGGCCCATCCGTCGGTGCCGGCGCGCATAGCAGCAACGTTCTTCTGGGTGAAGTATGGCACGTAATCGGCGTCGGAGCTGATTTCACCGTTGGCCAGCTGGTCCATCATCTGCGCTACGTTGTAGTAATATGCGAACTGCGGACCGTTCATGAAGCGGGGGAAGTTGGCGTTCATGCTGGCGCCCACGCTGCCGTTGTAGGTGATGCGGGTGTCGCCTTTCTCGCCCTTGCGTGTGGTGATGATGATTACACCGCCGGCTGCCTGCAGGCCATACACGGCCGCTGAGGCGCCGTCCTTGAGCACGGAAACGCTTTCGATGTCGGCCGGGTCGATGTCGTTGATGCTGCTCACCGGGAAGCCGTCCACCACGTAGGCAACGCCGTACACCGAACCGCGGATACGGAGCGACGCCTGGTCGAGGCCAGGCTCACCAGATTCCTGTACCGAGGAAATACCGGAAAGCTTGCCGGCAAGCACCTGCGACACATTGGTTGCGGGGGCCTTGAGGAGCTCGTCGCCCTTGATGGCGGAAACGGCGGCCGTGAGAGTCTCTTTCTTGGCGGTGCCGTAACCCACCACGATGACGTCGTCGAGGAAGAGGGCGTCTTCCTTCATGACTACGTTTATGCGGGAGCTTCCGTCGAAAGTGCGCTCCTCGGTAGCAAGGCCGAGACATGAGAATTCGAGCACGTCACCACGGGATGCGCGAAGGCTGTAGGCGCCGGAGGCGTCAGTCATCGTACCGTTGGAAGTGCCTTTAACGAGGACTGTAACCCCGGCCAATCCCTGACCGGAAGCATCCGTAACCGTGCCTCCCATAGAGACTTGCGCGCGGAGCGCAACGGGAAACAGCAACAGGATGAGCAGCCCCATCAATGCTTTTTTAACTTGCATAATCGAAGTAGAGGTTTGCAAAATAGGTTATCGTTAACCACAAATTTATAAAAAAATAATCTAAATGAAACGTGCCGGTTTCACTTTTTTATTAAATTTGTATTCACAGAATCTCATAATTATGGAAACCCGTCGTACTTTTTTAAAGAAAGGAGCGCTCGCCGCTGCGGCCGCTCCGCTCATGGCAGCAGGCTGCAAGCCCTCAGGCTCAGACAAATACGGAATCGAAGCCGATCCTTCGGTAGAATCGAAACTGATAGTTCCCAAGGCTAATGCCCTGCCCATCACAGGCACGTTCCTGGACGAGATTTCCCACGACATACCCCACCAGAACTGGGGAGAGAAGGAGTGGGACCGCGACTTCCGCTACATGAAAGACATGGGCATCGACACCGTAATCGACATACGCTGCGGCTATCGCAAGTTCATCACCTATCCTTCGCCATACCTTTTGAAGAAAGGCTGCTACATGCCTTCGGTGGACCTCATCGACATGTTCTGCCGTCTTGCTCAGAAGTACGGTATGAAGTTTATGCTCGGCCTGTACGATTCCGGCAAATACTGGGATACCGGCGACATGAGCTACGAGGTTGAGTCCAACAAGTTCGTAATCGACGAAATATGGGAGCGTTACGGGAAAAAGTACAAGAGTTTCGGCGGCTGGTACATCAGCGGCGAAATCTCCCGCGCCACCAAGGGCGCCATTGAGAGCTTCCGCACCATGGGCCGCCAGTGCAAGGAGGTCTCCGGCGGCATGCCCACGTTCATATCGCCCTGGATCGACGGCAAGAAGGCGGTTATGGGCACCGGAAAGATGACCAACGAACAGGCCGTTTCCGTCGCCCAGCACGAGAAGGAATGGAACGAGATATTCGACGGCATCCACGAGTATGTGGACGCCTGCGCCTTCCAGGACGGCCACATCGACTACGATGAACTGGACGCCTTCTTCAGCGTCAACAAGAAGCTGGCCGACCGCTACGGCATGCAGTGCTGGACCAACGCCGAGTCTTTCGACCGCGACATGCCCATCCACTTCTTCCCCATTAAGTTCGACAAGCTGCGCCTTAAGCTCGAAGCGGCGAAGCGCTGCGGCTACGACAAGGCCATCACCTTCGAATTCAGCCACTTCATGAGCCCCCAGAGTGCCTATCTGCAGGCCGGTCATCTCTACGACCGCTACCGCGAATATTTCGGAATCTAAATTATTCTTATATTTGGCGGATTAATTCTGACTGATATGACCCAGGAAACTGCTG
The DNA here is from genome assembly GCA_946614205.1 of uncultured Bacteroidales bacterium. The sequence continues at coordinate 11,405 of CAMOGR010000153.1, forward strand.
CTGCAATCGATGCCATCCAGGTGAATCTCAACGCCGGGGGGATGAATACGATCAACATCGTACTCGCTTTCGTGATGTACGGAGTCGCCCTCGGCATCAAGCCGTCCATGTTCGTAGAAGTATTCAAGAAGCCCAAGTCGGTGCTTCTCGGAGCCTGCAGCCAGCTTGTGCTGCTGCCAGCCTTCACCTGTGCGCTGGCTCTTCTTTTCGGGAGTTGGATTTCCCCTATGATGGGTCTCGGAATGATACTTGTGGCGGCATGTCCTGGCGGCAACATATCCAATTTCATGTCGTCCCTGGGCAAGGCCAACGTGGAGCTGTCCGTATCGCTTACCGCCATCAGCACGGCGCTCGCAGTGTTCATGACCCCGTTCAATTTCTGGCTCTGGGGCAATATCTACCTGCATGCGGCGAGCAACATCGCGGGCGACGTTCCCGTACTCGCAATACCGCTCTGGGATGTGTTCAAGACCATTTTCATCCTTCTCGGCATCCCTCTGACCCTGGGCATCCTCACCTCGCACTTCCTTCCCAAGGTGGCCGCCGCTCTCAAGAAGCCCCTCCAGTGGGTTTCCATAGTGTTCTTCATAGCAATGGTGGTGCTGTCGTTCAGCGGCAACATGCAGGCTTTCCTGAAGTGCATCAAGTACATCTTCCTCGTGGTGCTGATTCATAACCTGCTGGCGCTCACGCTCGGGTTTACGGTCGCCACCGTGGGCCGCCTGCCCTGGCGCGACCGCAGGACGCTCACCATCGAGACGGGCATACAGAATTCCGGACTCGGCCTCGTGCTGCTGCTGGGTACGGGCATCTTTGCGGGCTTCCCGCCCCACGGGGGCATGCTTGTCATTACCGCATGGTGGGGTATCTGGCATATAGTGTCCGGACTGACCGTGGCAACTGTTTTCAACCTTACGCGCAGGAATGAAACTGCCTGAGCTGTGGGAGAAAAACACCCTGTACACAGTACTCCGCAAGTGGGTTGACTGGTGTACGCGCCGCAGTTTCCGCACTCTCAGGACAGAAGGCAGCCTTCCGGAGGGCGGCGTCCTCGTGACTCCGAATCATACCAATACGCTGATGGATGCGCTGGTGGTGCTGCAGACCGTGCCCGGGCCCATAGGATTCGGTGCGCGCGCCGAC
>CAMOGR010000154.1 GCA_946614205.1 uncultured Bacteroidales bacterium
ATTCCCCCCCGCCGCAAGGGCGCCCTCGTGAGGATGGAACCCCGCGGAGACCGTACCCTCCTGGAGTTCGAGATTCCGACCCGAGGTCTGATGGGACTCCGCAGCAACCTGCTTACGGCCACTCAGGGCGAGGCTGTCATAGCCCATCGCTTCAAGGAGTATCAGCCGTACAAGGGCGAAATCGAGCGCCGCAACAACGGTTCGCTCGTGTCCCTGGAGACCGGCGAGGCTATCGCATATTCAATCAACAAGCTGCTCGACCGCGGCCGTTTCTTCGTCGAACCCGGCGAGGAGATTTACTGCGGACAGGTAGTGGGGGAGCACACCCGCGAGAGAGACCTCAACATCAATATCTGCAAGACCAAGAAGCTCACCAACGTTCGTGCAGCCGGTTCCGACGAGAAGATTATCCTTCCTCCGGCAATCAAGTTCTCCCTCGAGGAGGCTCTGGAGTACATACAGGACGATGAGTTCGTAGAAGTTACCCCTCACCACATGCGAATCCGCAAGATTTTGCTCGATCCGCTTGCCAGAAAGAGAAATAGTGACAGCGAAGATTGTTAATCCCCGAAATTTTTATTACCTTTGCAACCCTTTATAGTCAAACTGCACGCCTTGGGCGCTTCCGTAACGGAATACGACCGCACCATCGGCAGGGAGTTCTTTGATAGCTTCGGCGCTCCGGACATTCTGGATGCCGCCCTCAGCGTTGCCGCAGACATAGTGCGCCACGGCGTCACGGTCGATGTGGAGTGTTCCATAAGCGGCACGGTGACAGTTCCTTGCGACCGTTGTCTCGAGCCTCTCGAGCTTCCGGTCGAGGTTGATTTCAGCGAGACCTACGCCCCCGAGGGCGACGTCCTCGACTTCAGCCAGGAGGTTTACGACTACGTCTGCACGGCTCTTCCCATGCAGCGCGTCCATCCCGAGGGCTCCTGCAACAGTGAGACTGTAAAGTTTTTGAGCAAATAGTAATAATTTAAAAGATACAACAATGGCACATCCGAAACACAAACTCTCCAAGCAGAGAAGAGACAAGAGGCGTACCCATGATTTCGCCCCCGTCCCCACTCTGGCTACCTGCCCCAACTGCGGCGCCACGGTGATGTATCACCGCGTATGCCCTGAGTGCGGCTACTACAGAGGTCGTCAGATTATCGTCAAGAGCGCTGAGTAATCCACGCTCTTTTCCCGGCTCCTTAGTTCAACGGATAGAACGGAGGTTTCCTAAACCTTAAATAGTGGTTCGATTCCACTAGGAGCTACAAAGAAAGCATCGCCGTCAAGCGATGCTTTCTTTGTAGCCTGTTGTTCTCGACTTACTTTGGGGCTCTACAGGGCAATTCCCGCGTGCGCTCCAATGGTGGGGCCGATGCTGAGGCCGATGAAGAAGTTGGACTTGCCCCACAAGTGGAACGCAATGCCCGGTTGCCAGGACCCCCAGAACTTCCAGTCTCCGGGCAGGACGGGAAACTCAGGCTCTGCGCTTGGGGAACGCACAACGCCGTTTTCCATATAGTAGTCGCTCATCTTGTAGACGCAGCGCGCTCCGAGCAGGATATCGCTGTACAGGGAGAAATTCTTTCTGTGCCCTAGAGGAATATAGTGCCGATGGTAGGCAACTATATTGAAGCGCTGCCCTGTGAAATGGGCCTCGGGGCCGAAGATGAAGAACGTCTGTCCCCACCCTGCGCCCAATCCGAACACTTTGTTCTGGCTGGTTCGGATTCCGCCTGTAAGGATGAGGGATCCGTCCAGAAACTCCGCATTGGCGCGCAAACTGAACTCCGGTTTCCATCCCTTTCGCCCTTTCTTGGAGAGATGGGCCTTTACGCTGCTGAAATAATCGGAAACCAGAAAACGGGGCTGTTCAAAATTGAGCTTGTCTCCCTTGGCGACGGTGGTATCGGCCTCCTGCGCGGCGGCAGAAATGGAGAGCAGAATGGATAATATGGTGATTGTCAGGTGCTTCATGGGACTATTGTTTTTCAAACATGGAACGTAAGTCATCAAGGGTGGCGCTGCCCTCCAGATAAAGGATGGTAATGATCCAGGTGGCTCCGACGGGTCTGGCCTGGTAGCAAAGATAGCGGCGTACCCGTGCAAAGGGAGCGGGCTGTATCAAGGCGTATGTCAAGAGTTCGCCCGTCATTTCCGTTTCGGCCGATTGTGCTTCAGCCGCATCGGCCTGAATCAACTCCGCTACCTTCATGGCCGTCTTCTCATCGACCTGGAACTGAACACTATGGTAGTAATCCAATTTATAAGTGGCCATGCTTTCGCCGCGAGCCTGAGTGATTACCATCCGTTTTGCAGGAACAATCTTCCCTATGAAGACAGGATGGCAGTTCAGCCCCCGCTGGGCAAAAGCCGCCCCGGAAAACAGGAGCAAGGCCATTATGCACATCAATAACCTTTTCATCGCTTGAACATTTCGAATAAGTTAATTTCGGCAGGAGAACCGCCGCCAAAGAAATCGGCAAGGGATGACGCGACTGATGCCATAACCTGCTGATTGTCGGTGGTTTTCTCCCCATATGAGTAACAGACATAGAGCTCTTCACCTGTTTGGGTCCCGCTATTCCTGATGGTAAAACCGATGGCAACGACAGCGGCAATACTGGCGGCAGCGGCAACCAAAGGGAGGAGACGTACTTTGCTTGCTCTCCGGGCCTTTTTCTCTTTGCCGATGGAGAGATAACCCAAAACGCCCCTGAGTTCATCGAATTCAGGATCGTCCACCCGTGCAACATACCGGGCCAGTTCCCACTCCTCTTTGGAAGTGGTTTCGGCATCCCAGTACCGCTGCATAAGGCCCAAGTATTTTTCTTTATCTGTCATCTTTCAAAGCGTCTCTAAGTGTTTTGCGGGCGCGGGAGAGTTGCATCCTTACTGCCGTAGCGTTCATTCCCAACTCCGCCGCTATCTCTTCCAGGGTTCGTCCTCCGTATTCTTTCTCCTCCAGTATGTATCGTTGTGTGTCTGTTAACTTCGCTTGAATCTTCTCCTTCATCTGGGCGAAGGCCCGTTCTTTTTCCTGCGTATCGGAACTGTCATCAGCATAGTCCCTTTCCAAGGGAACTGACCGGACTCGTCGGCGTTCATTCAGGCTGGCATTCCGGACCGTCCGGGTAAGCAGCGCCTCAGCTTCCTTTTCCGACTGTAGCGGATACTGCCGGCGCCAGAGCCTCACGAAGCTGTCCTGCAGGATATCCTCCGCGCCATCGGCATCCGGCAAGATTCTGCTGGAAACCCTTTTAAGCTTCTGCCGAAGCCGAATGAACGCATCTGTCAGGTAATCAGCCATTGCTGTGGTTATTTCACATTCTTTCTATGTCGTCTATCTATATAACACGCGACCGCTGAGAATGTAACATAGATTCACTGTACTTCTTTGTATATAACTCAGCCAAAATGAGCTTTTGCTTGCAACCATTCATTCCCACAGAGCAGGGAAATCCAAAATGCGGGAGTAGTTTTCCGGATGAAACAGCAAGTACTTGAAATCCTGTGCTTTGAGACGGAAATCCGTCTCTGTTCACAGTGAACATATCTCGCTGATAATCCACTCCTTGGTCCTGTGCCTCAATCTTCAACACAAACTTCTTTTCCCGGTAAGGGGACAATCCCAGGTCGTAAAGCAGCTGCGTCAGCCCCCTTTTTGTGTCATTGGCGCAGTGCTTTATTTCTGTGCATTCAGGGCGGCGAGAAGGGCGCTCAGTCCGTTGAGTGTCAGCGTAATGCTCAGCGTGCGTCCTTCCGGGGACGTCAGGGTGCAGCAGTGCTGCTGCCTGTCGATGCTGCGGACCATGTCGATGTTTACAATCGTACTGCGGTCTGCCCGGAGAAAGCGGCCTTTGCCCAGGAGCCTTCTCTCAATGGACAGCAGGTTTTCGAGAATCAGATACTCCTGCTCGAAAGAAACAAGCATCGCGTAATTCCCTTCGGCTTTGAAGGCGGCAATCTCGTCCGGGGGCAGGAAGACCTGGGTGTTGACGGATTTGAAGGACAGCCTCTCTGGTGTCCTCGGCCGGCCTGCATCACGGGCCCGGTCGTTAGCCTTTGCAATTGCGTGCATCAGCTCAGCCTTTCCAACCGGTTTCAGGAGGTAATCCACCGCCGACAGCTTGATGGCGCTCATCAGATATTCCCGGTCGGAATAGGCCGTCGTGAAAATGACGTATGGCAAGGGAATGGTCTGCCGCAGTTCCTCAAGCAGGCTGATGGAGTCTCTCCCTCCCAGCTGTATATCCAGAAAGAGCAGGTCCGGCCGATGGCGGAGAATGCTCTCCATGGCCGATTCATAGCTGTCGCAATCGTCAACTACGTCCAGCTGTTGCCTGTGCTCCTCCAGTTTGGCAAGGAGCGAGAGCCGGGGCAGCCGTTCGTCTTCCACCACAATGGTTTTCAGTCTGTTCATCGCAATGTCAGTATTTGTAGTCCAGCGGGACCCAGGTTTCGAAACAAGTTCCTGCAGGGCGGCCGTCAGTGTCGGTAAGGTCCGTGACCTGCTGCTCAATCTTATGGGCGTTGCCCTGATTATACAGGTCAATTTGCTGCTGAAGGATTTTCAGCCCCTGGCCGGTGGAATACCCGCCGATGCGGGCAGCCTCCGCGCGTCCGATACCGTCGTCCTTCACCTGTACCAGCACTCCGTCCACGCCGCTGCGACGTTGCAGGGCAACCGTTACCTCTACGGTTCCCGCCCCCGATTTGGATGCGATTCCGTGTTTGACGGCATTCTGGCAGTAGGTATGAAGGAGCATCGTGGGAAGCTGCGTGCCGGGCTCCACTCTCTGATCTACTGTGATCCGGTACTCCAGACGGTCACCGTAGCGCAGTTTTTCCAGTTCGAGATACCCCTTGATGTATTCCACTTCGGAAGCCACCGACCGCGAAGGAAGGTCTATGTCGGCGAGGGTGCGGCCAGTGAAGTCCGAGTAGAGCTTAAGGTAGTGGGACGCTTCGTCGGTGGATTTGTTGAGTACGTAATACTCGATGCCGGAGAGTACGTTGGAATGGAAATGGGGGATGGATTTCAGGCGGACCGCTTGCATTTGGAGATCTTTGAGCATTTTTTCGCGCTCCAGTGCAGCCATTTTCCTTCCGGCCTGCCTGTGGGCCGACCACCGGGCCAGTTGCCAGATACCCAGCGCCAGCACTGCTGCAAGCAGAAATATCGTCCACCAGCGCTCCACCAGGGGGCGCAGAGGCGGAATGACCGTAGACAACTGATTGTCGGTAAGAAGGTTCGCCGGGTTGAACGAGATCATATCTTCGAGGCCGGCAAGCCAGATTGTACCGTCCTCGCTCTCGGCCATCGAACCCATCAGCGGTTCGATGGTGGTGAACCCGCTTCTGCTGTCGAACCAATGGATGTCGCTTGCCATGTAGCATGAGTCCAGCCGGGCGACCAGCAGGCCGTCGATTGCCGCCACGACCAGGTATCCCTTCGGCGAAATGTGTACGGAACGTATCTCGTGGCCGCGAAGATCGGTCGACAGTTCGGTCATCGGGTGTATTTCCTCGCCGTCAATGGCGTAGAGCTCGTCTCCAAGGGCATAGCAGACACGTCCGTCGCTGTCGGATGCCATGGCGGTGACGACGGGCGTCGTGGGCGTGCTGAGCACTTTCCTGACGCTCATGCTGTCCGGAGTACCCGTAAGGAGGTATAGCCCCGGGTTGCCGCTTACCCATAGTCTGCCGTCTGGACCTTTGGCTGCGCACCATGGGCGTACGATTTCCGTTGTCAGAGTGTCCAACAGGCCGCTCGCCGGGTTCAGGGACAGGACGCAGCGGAAAGCGCCTATGATTAGCCGGTCTGCGGCTCCGGCGACGAAGCGGTACCGGTCCGGCGGCAGGCCCAGCCATTGCACCCGGCTCCCCCGGACGCAGGCTACATCTCTGTCACCGGCCAAATAGGTCCTGTCGCCGATGACTGCGGTCCAGGGTTCAAAAGAATTGCAGTTGTCTTCTTCGGAAAGTTCGCCGTCCACCAGTACTTTGCCGTTCAAGGTCCCCATCACCAGATGCCCGCCACACACGGCCGGC
>CAMOGR010000155.1 GCA_946614205.1 uncultured Bacteroidales bacterium
ACCTACTCCGTCCCCGTACGGGACTTAAACGGCAAGATAGCCGCGGTGCTCACGGCTGACGTTTCGCTCGACTGGCTGACGGAGCTTATCGGCAACATCGAAATCTACCCCAACGCATTCAGCATGGTCATCAGCCGGGAGGGCCAGATCATGGTCTGCCCCGCGGAGAGCCTGATAATGAAGCATACCGTACACGAAATTGCCAGCGAGTCCGGGGACAGCGCCGCGATGAAGCAGATAAACCAGGCCATGACTTCCGGGCAGGAAGGCAACATGTCACTGAAAATAAAGGGTAAGAAGAACAACGTCTTCTTCGCGCCCGTGCAGCGGACCGGCTGGTCGATGTCCATCATCATCCCCAACAGCGAAATCTATGGCAAGATACGCAGCATGGCACTGTTCGTACGCCTCCTGCAGATTCTCGGCATCGTGATGCTCATCCTCATCCTGAGGTCTACCATACTCAAGCAGATTGAGTTCGGCAAGATGACGGAGAAGAAGGAGCGCATGGAGAGCGAGCTCAAGATCGGAAGCGCGATTCAGATGTCCATGGTGCCCAAGATTTTCCCTCCGTTCCCCGAGCGCAGCGACCTTGACATGTCGGCGTCGATGATTCCCGCCAAAGAGGTGGGTGGCGACCTGTACGACTTCTACATCAGCGACGAGCGCCTGTATTTCTGCATAGGCGATGTTAGCGGCAAGGGTGTACCCGCCTCGCTGGTCATGGCCATCACGAGGACGCTCTTCCGCACTGTTTCAGCCCACGAAAAGAGCCCTCAGAGGATAGTCACGCAGATGAACGACAGCATGTCCGACATGAACGAAAACAACATGTTCGTGACATTCTTCTGCGGCATCCTCGACCTGCAGACCGGGCATCTGCGCTACTGCAACGCAGGGCACAACGCTCCCCTCATTCTGACATCGGCTATAGAGACGCTGCCCGTTGAGCCCAACCTGCCTCTCGGCATCATGAAGGGAATGTGCTACAAGGAGCAGGAAACCGACCTGGCTTACGACGACGCCATATTCCTGTATACCGACGGCATCACCGAGGCCGAAAACGTCAACAACGAACTGTTCGGCGAGACCAGGATGGTGAATGTCCTTCACACCCGCCGCCCCGCACAGGAGCACCTCGAAAATCTGCAGCAGGCAGTATCCGACTTCGTAGGTACGGCTCCCCAGAGCGACGACCGCACGATGCTGTTCATACACTACCTCAACCAGAGCCTGCCCGCGGCCACCGAGCGCCACCTGATACTGCACAACGACGTACAGCAGATTCCCCAGCTTGCGGAATTCGTGGAAACCATCGCCGATGAGAAGAAACTCGACCAGGGGCTGGCAATGAGCCTCAACCTCGCACTCGAGGAGGCGGTCACCAACGTCATCATGTACGCATATCCCGAAGGAGACGGCCTGGTGGACATAGAGGCCATAATCAGGGAGCACACCCTGGAGTTCATCATCTCCGACAGCGGCCAGCCCTTCGACCCCACTGCGGCCCCCGAAGCCGACACTTCCCTGTCCCTGGACGACCGTCCAATCGGCGGACTGGGCATATATCTGGTACGGAAACTCATGGATTCCGTACATTACCAGCGCCTTGAAGGCAAGAACATCCTCACGCTAATCAAAAAATTACAATAATGGAAGTATACATCACCAAAGAAGACAATGCGACCGTAGCAAAGCTCGTAGGACGCCTGGACACCGCCGTATCCCAGGATGTCGCCAAGGCCCTCGAACCCCTTGCCGATGCCGCCGACGGCACAATCATCATCGACTGCTCAGAGTTGAGCTACATTTCCAGTTCCGGCCTGCGCATCTTCCTGACCATACGCAAGGAGTCTGCAGCAAAGGGCGGCCGTGTAATTGTAAGGAGCCTGCCCGACAGCATCCGCCAGATATTCATGATGACCGGATTCCTCAACCTTTTCGAAATACATTGACATCATGGCATCTATCATCGACCTCATTTCCAGCCAGGTTAACGCCGTGGCCGGACAGGCCCGGATTCCGGCGGAATCAAAGGACCAGATTCTGGGAGGACTCTCCCAGTCAGTGCTCGGAAGCCTCACCCAGACCGTAGGCCAGCAGGGCGGAGTTGAACGGATCAAGGAGCTCGTAACCGGCAAGGTGAACGCCGCAGAGTCCCCCGTGACCGCACTTGCGGGCAAACTGTTCAGCAACGACGTGCTTTCCAAACTCAACCTGGGCAGCGCTGCTGAATCCCTCAAAGGGCTCGTGCCTGCAGTGATGGGCAAGCTCGGCAACATCATCAAGGACCAGGACGGCGACGGCGACATCGACTTCAACGACCTCATCGCAACCCTCAAGGGAGGTTCAGGCAACAGCATCCTGAACGCAGCCAAGAGCATCCTCGGCGGCATCCTCGGCGGAAAGTAATCCTGCCCTTACGAATCACAAGAAGCCCGGCCTTGGAGCCGGGCTTTTGCATGTCAGTCGTTTATTGATTTGGCGTAATGGGTCTCGGGCTTTTTGGCCTGGACCGGCTCGGGATGCACCACGGCGGCCGGCACTTTCCTGACGTAGGAATAGATGATGAGGCCGATTCCCAGGATGATGAATGGAATGGAAAGCATCTGGCCGATGTTGATGGTGGTGAAGCCGAGGTCGAAGAAAATCTTCGCTTCCTTGACGTATTCGATGACGAACCTCATGCCGAAGCACACAGTGAAGAAGAGGCCTGTGAGGAAGCCCCTGTTAAGCTTGTGCAGGCGGAACTTGTAGAGGAGCATCATGACGCAGAAGAGGACCATGTAGGTGATGCTCTCGTACATCTGCGTAGGATGGCGGGGCTCAGTCTCCCCGCGAAGGTCGAACACGACGCCCCAGGGAAGGTCGGTCGGCGGGCCGTAAATCTCTGAGTTGAAAAGGTTTCCAAGCCTTATCAGTGCTCCGGTTATCGCAACGGCTATCGCCAGGTGGTCCGTAAGCCACAGGTAGTCGAAGTTGTTCTTCTTGCCATAGTGTACTGAAAACCACCACATAGCAAGCAGTAGGGCGATTGTGCCGCCGTGACTCGCAAGGCCGCCCTTCCAGGGCATGAAGATTTCCAGGAATCCTGCCCAGGAGCCAAAGTAATACTCAGGCTGATAGAAAACGCAGTGACCAAGGCGCGCACCGACTATCGTCGCAATCAGCAGGGTGTAGAGAAGGGGGTCGAGCACCTTCTCGGAGACGCCCTCCCTGCGGAAGAACCAGCGGAAGAGATACCAGCCGATTACGAAGCCGGAGACGAACAGAAGCGAGTACCAGCGGATGCCGAAGCTTCCGATATGAATGAGCACGGGGTCTACGTGCCAGTGTATTGCAAGAAGTTCCATATTCTACATTCAATTCGAGCTCCAAATATAGAGTTTTTGAACCTTTAAAACAAGCAATAAACAGGTATAATTTTTGCAGCATAAAGGCGCTCGTTAGTTATTGTATGAAAAATATAGCACTTACGCTGTTGGGCGCCGCCCTCGCGGCACTCACAGTCCAAGCCCAGGAGGCCCCTGCGGCAATATCGCTTGACGAGGCAATACAGATAGCCCTCAGCGAAAACGCATCAGTCAAGGTGGCAGACCTTGAAATCGAACGTACAGGCTATGCCCGCAAGGGCACCTACGCCTCCCTGTTCCCCAAAGTCGACGGCACCGGTTCCTACCAGCGTACCATCAAGAAACAAGTCATGTACATGGACTTCAACTTCGGCGGTGCAGGTGCGGGTGCAGGCAGCGGTGAAGGTTCGCAGGCCGCCGGCGGTTCAGAAGGCAAAGAGCAGGGCGGCACAGCGGCAAGCAACGGCATCGAGATGGGCCGCTGGAACACCTGGTCCGCAGGCGTAAGCGCCAGCATGCCCCTTGTTAACGCCCAGCTGTGGCAAAGCCTCCGTATCAGCGACAGTGACGTCGAGCTCGCAGTCGAGAAGGCGCGCGCCTCACGTCTGGAAACCGTCACCCAGGTCAAGAAGGCATACTACACGGCACTTCTCGCAAAAGAGGCCTTCAAGGTATACAAGTCGGTGTACGAGAATGCGTTGGAGAACCTCCAGCTCACGGAGAAGAAATACAACGCCCAGCGCGCATCCGAGCTCGACCTCACAAGGGCGAAGACTACGCTCGCCAACGCCGTTCCCAACGTGTACGATTCCGAAAACGCCGTGGAGCTCAGCCTGTGGCAGCTCAAGGCTGTAATGGGAGTAAACCTCGACACCCCCATCGACGTACGCGGGACGATTACCGACTATGCCCCCGAGATGGACGAGGCGTTCGGCCCGGACACCTCCCTTGACGGCAACTCCACCCTGCGCCAGCTCGCAATCCAGGCGGAACAGCTCGCCGGGACCATCAGGCTGCGCCAGTACGCCAACCTCCCCACCCTCGCGCTGGCCTTCTCCTACAGCCTCAACGCCATGGCCAACGATTACTCATTCAAGGATTACCGCTGGTCCCCCTATTCGTACGTAGGGTTCAGCCTCAGCATACCTATTTTCAACGGCGGCAAGCGCTACAACGACATACGCCAGGCCCGCGTGCAGGCCGCAGAGCTCGACATCCAGCGCGCCAACACCGAGCGCCAGCTGCAGATTGCGATACGCAGCAGCCTCTCCACCATGGAGACAGCCACCAAGAGCTACGCTTCGGCCAGCAGCGCCGTGGAAACGGCGGAAAAGGCTTACGGCATTGCCAAACAGTCGTACGAGGTGGGCCGCAGCACCCTCACCGACCTTGGCGACGCCCAGCTCGCGCTCACCCAGTCACGGCTCGGCATCTGCCAGGCCATATTCAACTACCTGTCGGCCAAGTCCGACCTCGAGGGTACCCTCGGCGCCGACTTCCTCCCCGCTAAAAACGAAGAATAAATATGAACAGAACCACCACCCTCGCAGCCGTGCTCCTTCTTCTCGCCGGCTGCTCCAACCAGGGCGCCGGCGGAGCGCAGAACTCCGCAGCGGCGCCTGCAGTGGCAGCAAAGCCGCTGGTCTCCGTCGTATCGGCAGCATTCGAGAACGTCCCTCAGGCAAGCGTGTACTCGTCTACCGTGCAGGCCAATGTAGTCAACAACATCGCTCCGCAGAGCGGCGGCCGCATCCAGAAGCTCAACGTGGAAGTGGGCGACTTCGTCTCGAAGGGCCAGATACTCGCAGAAATGGACCGCGTGCAGCTGGAGCAGGCCGAACTCAAGCTCCGCAACGATGAGACAGAGCTTGAAAGAGTCCGCACCCTGCTCGCCCAGGGAGGCATCTCCCAGGCCGACTTCGAGCAGCTCGAGCTCGCCTGCAACGTGAGCCGCAGCAGCTTCAGGAACATCGAGGAGAACACGATACTCCGCAGCCCCGTGAGCGGCGTCATAACGGCCCGCAACTACGACCGTGGCGACATGTACGCAATGGCCCAGCCCATATATACCGTGCAGCAGATCACCCCCGTAAAGGTGCTCGTAGCCATTTCGGAGACCGAATACACCAAGGTGAAGAAGGGCGACAAGGTCACCCTCACCGCCGACGCCCTCCCCGGAAAGAGCTTCGAGGGCACCGTGGGAAGGCTCTACCCCACCATGGACGCCGTCACCCACACGTTCAACGTGGAGGTCGTGGTTCCCAACACCAGGCGTGAGCTCCGTCCCGGCATGTACGTACGCGCCAACGTGAATTTCGGCGACAACCGCAGCATCACCGTTCCCGACACCGCAGTCCTCAAGATGCAGGGCTCCGGCACCCGTACGCTCTTCGTAATCAACGACGAAGGCGTTTCGGAGGTGCGCATGGTGACGCTCGGCCGCCACTGGGACGGCAAGTACGAGATTCTCTCCGGACTGCAGGAGGGCGACAGAGTGGTATACAAGGGCAACTCCACCCTCAAGGCCGGAGTTGAAGTGGAAATCGGATAAGCCATGAGCATCTACCGCACAGCCGTCAAGCATCCGGTCACGACAGGGCTCCTGTTCATCGCCTTCATGATTTTCGGCGTCTACTCCCTGAGCAAGCTCAGCATCGCACAGTTCCCGGAGTTCGATTCCAACGTAATCATGGTGATGTCCTCCTACCCGGGAGCCAATGCCGCCGACATCGAAACCAACCTTACCAAAGTCCTCGAGAACTCCCTCAACGGAGTGGAGAACCTCAAGGAACTCTCCTCCCGTTCCAGGGAGAACATTTCCCTGCTCACCCTGACATTCGAATACGGAACCGACATAGAAGAGGCCACGAACGACGTCCGGGACAAGCTGGACATGGTCAATTCCGTACTGCCGGAAGGAGCCACGCTGCCTGTCATCTTCAAGTTCAGCGCGGACGACATGCCCATCATGATGCTCACCGCCACAGCGAGGGAGAGCATGCAGGGGCTCGACAAGATTCTGGACGACCGCCTGGCCACTCCCCTCGCCCGCGTGAAGGGTGTGGGTACCGTGAGCGTGTCGGGAGCCCCCACGCGTGAAATCCAGGTGTACTGCGACCCCACGCGCCTGCAGGCTTACAACCTCACTGTCAACAGCATAGCTTCAATCATATCGGCAGAGAACCGCAACCTGCCCTCCGGCAACATCGACATCGGTTCAAGCACCTATACCCTTCGTGTGCAGAAGGAATTCAGCGACCCTTCCGAGCTGCTCGACATAGTGGTGGGCTCGATGGGAGGACGGCCGGTGTACCTGAGGGACGTAGCCACCGTACGCGACGGCAGCGAGGAGCGTGAACAGGAATCGTACACCAACGGAGAACGTTCGGCCCGCATCGTGATTCAGAAGCAGTCCGGCGCCAATACGGTCAACGTGATCCGCGGCGTCAAGAAGCAGCTGGAGAAAATCAAGCCCAATCTGCCCGCCGACGTCGACGTCTCCATCCTGGTGGACGGCTCCACGGAAATCATCAACACCATCAACACCCTGCGCGACACCATCATAATCACTTTCATCGTGGTCATGCTGGTGGTGTTCCTGTTTCTGGGCAACTTCAAGTCCACGCTCATCATCGTGCTGAGCATCCCCATCGCCCTGCTGGCGTCGCTGGTGTATCTTGCGATGACGGGCAACACCCTGAACATCATATCGATGTCCGCTCTCGCCATTGCCATAGGCATGGTGGTGGACGACGCAATAGT
>CAMOGR010000156.1 GCA_946614205.1 uncultured Bacteroidales bacterium
CGAGGGTTTTAAATTGAGTGTGCAGCTATCCATGCAGTGCTCCAGGCGGCCTGGAGGTTGAAACCGCCTGTGACCGCGTCTATGTCCAGGACTTCTCCGCAGCAGTAGAGACCGTCTATGCCTCTTGCCTGCATGGTATCGGGATTAATTTCGCTCAGGCTTACTCCTCCGCAGGTTACAAATTCTTCTTTGAATCTGGCTCTGCCTGTTATTTCGTACGTATCAGCGGTCAGAATGTTGAGAAGCCTTGCGCGTCCTTTGCCGCCAAGTTCGCCCCAGCGGCAGTCGGGGCGTATTTTTGCCTTTTCGAGCAAGAATCTCCAAAGCCGTTCGCTCAATTGCTGCGGATGTGTGTTGACGAGCATTTTCCCTGCTGAGCAAGAAAGGGAAGAGAGCATTTCCGTTGCGGTTTCCTCGTCGGCATCTAGCCAGTTTACCAGCAGTGTCCCTTTGTAGCCCTTTTCGGCAAGATGTCTTGCTGCGTAGGACGACAATTTCAGCGTTGCAGGGCCGCTGACACCCCAGTCGGTCAGAAGCAGGGTGCCGGTGGAGCGGAATTTTGTGCCCGCGAGCCCAAGTCTGACGTTCTGTACCGTGATTCCCATTAGGGCGCGGAGGCCTGAATCGCTGAGTTTCAGGGTAAACAGCGACGGAACCGGCGGCTCCAGGTGTATACCGGTTCCGGACAGGATTTCCGCAGTCCCGCCTCCGCTGGCTAGAATTACGCGGTCTGGCTTGATGCTGTGACTGTACTGCCCTTGTCCAAGGAGTGTTTCTGACCTCTCCGGAGATGAGAATGTGATGGTGAGGTCAGAGTCTATTTTCAATACGCGGCAACGGCACATCACCTGTACTCCGCCGAGACGCATTTCCCTTTCCAGTGTGCGGACAATCTGCATTGCGTCCTGGCTTGCAGGAAAGACGCACTGGTCCTCCTGCACTGTGAAAAGTACGCCCCGGGCTTTGAACCATTCCAGGCAGTCTTTCCATCCGAAGCGCCCCAGGGCCCGTTTCATAAGGCGCGCTCCGCGCGGATAAACGCTCTCCAGGGATTCCACTCCGGCAAAGGTATTCGTTATATTGCATCTGCCTCCGCCAGTGATTGCTAGTTTGGCCATGGGGCGCGCTCCGGCCTCCAGGACGGTGATTATCCAGTCCGGATGCAGGCGTGAGAGTTCAGCCGCACAGAAAGCTCCGGCGGCTCCTCCTCCTATTATTGCTATACTGGTCATGCTCGAAAACTCAAATATATCAAAAAAAATTCGTAGTTTTGTCCGATTCATCTAATCCGACCTCATTATGGCAAAAAAACAACCCAAAGAAGGATACGAGTGGAGTTACTGCTCATTGGGCGGTTCCGTGCGAGTGAACATTCGCAACGGCGAAGACATCGCCCATCTCCACGAACTTGACAAAAAACTGTGGACCGTCCTCAGCTGCCCTACGGAGGGGCTTGAATTCGATACCGACACCCTCCGCATGATAGACACCGACTCGGATGGAAAAATCCGCGTCGACGAGATAGTCGCGGCCGCCGACTGGCTTTGCACTGTCCTCAGAGACAAGGACTTGCTCGTAAAGGGCCTGGATACCCTGAAGCTGAAAGACATCAACACCGACTGCGAGGCCGGAGCCAGGCTCTATAAGTCGGCAAAGCAGATACTCTCCAACTTGGGCCTCCAGAAGGACGAAATCTCCCTTGCAGAGGCGTCCGACAGCGTAGCCATATTCGCTGATACCGCAGCCAACGGCGACGGTATCATTACCGAGACTTCCGCCCAGTCCGACCACCTCAAAGAGGTCATACGGACGATAATTGAAAAGGCCGGCAGCGCTGTCGACCGCAGCGGCCAGAATGGCATAACCCAGGACCATATCGAGGCTTTCTATACTGCGCTGGCGGATTATGCCGCATGGCAGGAGGCCGCGAAGCCCGAGATATTCCCCTTTGGCGACAACACTCAGGCTGCACTCGACGCCGCCGAAGCCCTCAAGGACAAAGTCGCGGATTTCTTCATGCGCTGCAAACTCATAGCCTTTACCGAGGCTGCCGCCCCTGCAGTGGACGTCTCCGCAGACAAGATAAGTGCCATCTCTGACCACAATCTTTCGGTGGAGGCCGACGAAATAGCCTCTTACCCTATTGCCCGTCCCACCAAGGAGGGAATAATCCGCTTCGATGCCGTGAATCCTGCGTGGAAAGCCCGCTTCGACGCTCTTGCCGCTCTGGTGTTCCAGGGCAAGGACAGCATAGATGAGGCCGGATGGAACGCAATGCTCGCCGCTTTCGCCCCCTATATCGCATGGAAGGATTCCAAGAAGGGCGATATGGTCGAATCACTCGGGCTCGACTGCGTGAAGACGCTTCTGAAAGCCGACGACAAGCAGGCCCTGCTCGACCTGGTCGCGGCAGACAAGGCCCTCGAGGAAGAAGCCAACTCCATAGACGAGGTCGGCAAACTGATGCACCTGCTTCGCTATTTCTACAAGCTGCTCAAGAACTACGTGATTTTTAGCGACTTCTACTCTCCCGTCAAGGAAGACAAGGCTGTCTTTGAGGTCGGCCTCCTCTATATCGACCAGCGTTGCTGCCGTCTGTGCGTACGTGTAGCGGACATGGGCAAGCACGCAGACATGTCCGGCTTGAGCGGGATGTTCCTCCTGTATTGCGCCTGCAAGTCCAAGACTACCGGCAAGGCCATGGATATCGTTGCCGTAATGACCGACGGCAGCACCCGCAACCTTCGTCCCGGCACCAACGGCGTATTCTACGACCGCGACGGAGTCGACTACGATGCCACGATCGTCCGCATAGTGGAGAATCCGCTCAGCATCAAGCAGGCATTCTGGTCCCCTTACGTGAAGTTCTGGAACTGGATTACAGGTCTGGTGAACAAATCTGCAGCCGACAAGGATGCAAAAGCCATGGAGGATCTCCAGGCTGGCGCTTCTGCCGCCCCCGCCGACGCTGCCGCAAAGAAGCAGCCTTTCGATATCGGCAAATTCGCAGGCATCTTCGCTGCCGTCGGCATGGCCATCGGTCTTCTGGGGGCTGCCATTGCCGGAATCGTCACCGGAATCGCAAAGCTTCCCTGGTGGGGCATACTCCTGCTCATCGTCGGCATCATGCTGATTATTTCCGGCCCTTCCTGCTTCATAGCATGGGGCAAACTGCGCCGCCGCAACCTCGGTCCCATACTCAACGCCAACGGATGGGCAGTCAACTCCGGCGCCGTTGTCAACATCCCCTTCGGCCGGACCCTTACGAGCGTCGCCAAGTATCCCAAGCTCAATCTGGACGACCCGTACAAGCCCAAGACTCCGCTCTGGCGCAAGATTCTCTGCTGGTTCATCGCCCTTGCCCTTATTGCCTTCGGAGTACTTTTCTTTACCGACAACCTTAAGTGCATCGGCCTGCCATTCCATAAGGAAAATCCTGCTGCAGAGCAAGTTGAACAACCTGCCGCAGATGCAGATGCTGATGCAGCCCCCAGCGAATCATCCTCAGAAACTCAGACTACAGAATAATGGAACTTAAAAACCCGCTTAAACCACCTACCCAGGTCGGAGTCGGCCTGTTCAACGAAAGCTTCCCCCCGGTCATGGACGGCGTGTCCGTGTGCGTCGAGCAGTATGCCTATTGGCTGCAGAAGATGACCGGAGACGTGAAGGTGATTACCCCCAAGGTCCCCGGAACCAACTATGACAAACTGCCTTACGAGGTGCTGAGCTATTTCAGTTTCCCCGTGCCCAAACGTGCTCCCTACGTTACCGGTATTGCTGAAGTGGACCCGCGTTTCCTTTCCAACTTGGTCAGTTACCGTTTCAAAATAGTCCACGCCCACAGCCCTTTCGGAGCCGGCAGCGTGGCGCAGAGGGTCGCCAAACTTCAGGGCATTCCTCTCGTGGCTACTTTCCACTCTAAGTTCCGCGACGATTTCTCCCGCGTGTTCCCCAAGGCGGTGGTAGATGTAATCATCAAATACATAATTGATTACTTCGAAAGCGCCGACCTTGTCTGGGTGCCTCAGGAGTCGGTGATTGACGTCATACGCGAGTATGGTTTCAAGGGCAACGTAGAAGTCATGGACAACGGGTCCGACCTTGTCGCCGACTATTCCGACGATTTCTTCGCCGAGGCCCGCAGGCAGCTTGGCATCGCTCCCGGTGAACTGGTCATGCTCTTCGTGGGCCAGCATATCTGGGAGAAGAACCCGCGCCTGGTGATTGAGTCGCTTGCCCGCATGGGAGACGTTCCATTCAGGATGTTCTTTGTCGGACGTGGCTACGCCGAGAACGAGATGAAGCAGCTGGTGGAGTCCCTCGGTCTTTCCGACAAGGTGACGTTTACCGGCAACATCGGCGAGCGTGACGTCCTTAAGCGCTATTATGCCGCCGCCGACCTGTTCCTCTTCCCGTCCCTGTACGACAACGCACCGCTGGTCGTACGCGAGGCCGCAGCCCTTCATACCCCGTCGGTCATGGCCAAGGGCGCCACTGCTTCCACCATCATAAAGGACGGCGTGAACGGATTCCTGGTGGACAACACCGTCGAGTCCATGGAGGCTTGCCTGCGTATGCTTGCACGCGACCGTGAGCTTGTCAGACGTGTCGGCCTGGAGGCTTCGCGCACCATAGTCCGCAGTTGGGAAGACTGCGTCGGAGAAGCCCTCGACCGTTACAACATGCTCCTCAAAATCAGGAATTTACCAACGATTGACAGAATATGAAACCCTTTGTTCCCGTACTTGCACTGCTGCTTATGATTACATCTTCCTGCAACAACGGCACCGGAGCGGACACCACGCAGGCCGTCCTTGACAACATCGCCACGCGCACCAGCATCCGCGCCTATACCGACGAGCCCGTCAGCGACGCCGACGTCGAGACACTTCTTCGCGCCGCCATGGCAGCGCCTTCGGCAATGAACCGTCAGCCCTGGGAGTTCGTCGTTCTCGACAATCCCGACACTCTGAAGTCGCTTGCCGGCAAGCTCCGTTATGCAAAGATGCTCGAACAGGCCCCGCTCGCAATCGTGGTATGCGCCGAAAAGATGCTTACCCTTCGCGACGGCACAGTAGTGGAGAACAATTTCTGGGAGCATGACGCCTCGGCTGCTGCAGAGAACATCCTGCTTGCTGCCCATGCGCTCGGCCTCGGTGCCGTGTGGACTGCGGCATCCGACCCTCAGAGGGCCGAAATTGTGCGGGAAGCTCTCTGCATAACCGGAACCGTGTGGCCGCTGTGCGTCATTCCCGTCGGTCATCCTGCAGAGGCTCCGGCTCCCAAGGACAAGTGGAAGCCCGAAAAAATTCACCGGAACCGCTGGTAGCGCATCCGATAAATCT
>CAMOGR010000157.1 GCA_946614205.1 uncultured Bacteroidales bacterium
GTTGCAGTGTGTGTGCAGAATTACGCATATTGGCTGCAGCAGAAAGTAGGAGGAGTTTCGGTGATAACCCCGAACAAGATGGGGGCCAATTACGGACAGTATCCATATGAAGTTCTGGACTATCTCTCTGTCCCTGTGCCGTTCCGCCATCCGTACGTGACGGGCATTGCACAGATAGATCCGCTCTTCAGGGCTAAACTCGCAAGGCGCAAGTTCAAGATAGTTCACGCCCATTCGCCGTTTTCCTCCGGCCTTATGGCCGCACAGGTGGCAAAGAGCCAGAACATCCCTCTGGTAGCCACTTTCCATTCCAAATTCAAGGACGATTTCAAGAAGGTGGTCCCTTCCGACATGCTCGTAGACCAGGCCATCAAGATAGTGATGGAATTCTTTGACAGGGCCGATGAGGTCTGGGTCCCGCAGGCATCTGTGGAGGGTGTTATCCGCGAATACGGCTACAAGGGGCACGTGGAAGTCGTCGACAACGGCAGCGACCTGGTTGCCGACTATCCCGAATCCTATTTCGAGGATTCCCGCCGGGTGCTTGGAATAGCGCCGGACGAGTTCGTTTTCCTCTTCGTGGGCCAGCACATCTGGCAGAAGAACACCCGTTTCATCATCGAGGGCCTGGAGAGAATCAAGGACCTTCCCTTCAGGATGTTCTTCGTGGGCACCGGCTATGCTGCCGATGAGATGAAGCAGCTCGTCCACGATAAGGGCCTCGACAGCAAGGTAACCTTTACCGGCATGCTCACGGAACGCGACCAGATTACGCGCTACTATGCCGCCGCCGACCTTTTCCTCTTCCCTTCGCTTTACGACAACGCCCCGCTCGTAGTGCGCGAGGCGGCAGCGCTGCACACCCCGGCCGTAATGATTGAAGGCTCAACCGCCGCAACCATCCTGAGGGACGGCGAAAACGGTTTTCTGGTGCAGGACAGCCTGGATGATTTCGAGGCCCGCCTCAGGGCTCTTTATGCCGACAGGCCGCAGGTGCGCCGCGTAGGTGCCGCCGCATCCCGGAGCATCGTACGCAGCTGGGAAGATGTGGTGGATGAGGTCCTGGACCGCTATAACCACATTATAGCCAGAAAATCTCAGATACGCCCGCTCAAATAAAATATTTTTGATTATATTTGGGGATACAAACTGCAAATTATCAACAATAAAACTTATAGAATAATGTCAAAAAAAGGTGATTCGAATATCATTGCCGTCATTACAATGATATTCCTCTTCGGAATGATTTCCTTCGTGACCAACCTGGCTGCCCCTATCGGCAACATCTGGAAGATGCAGCCCGGTATCGAAGGCTCCAACACCCTGGGTATGATGGGTAACATGATGAACTTCCTGGCTTATGCCTTCATGGGCATTCCTGCCGGTAACCTCCTCAAGAAGAAAGGTTACAAGTTCACCGCCCTCGCCGCCCTTCTCGTAGGTCTTCTGGGCGTATTCGTACAGTTCCTCTCCGGAATCGTGGGCGTCGGCTCAACCATCGGCAACATTCCTGCCAACTTCTTCGTATATCTCCTTGGCGCATTCATTGCCGGTTTCTCCGTGTGCATGCTCAACACCGTTGTGAACCCCATGCTCAAGATCCTCGGCGGCAAGCGTTCCAACCAGTATATCCAGATCGGCGGAAGCTTCAACTCCCTCATGGGCACCCTCACCCCTATGCTGGTGGGCTCCATGATCGGCACCCTTACCCATGACACTCTCATCTCCGACGTGAACACCCTCCTCTTCATGGCAATGGGCGTATTCGCACTGGCATTCATCATCCTCCTCTTCGTCCCTATCCAGAACCCTGAGGTTCAGAAGGTAGAAGGCCAGATTGAGAACCCCATGAAGTACAAACACTTCGTGCTTGGCGTTATCGCAATCTTCGTATATGTAGGCGTAGAGGTCGGTATCCCCGGAACCCTCAATTTCTATCTGTCAGACCCTGTGCGCGGAGCAGGCATGGATCCTTCCACCGCCGTCGCCATCGCCGGATTCGTAGCAGGTACCTACTGGTTCCTCATGCTCATCGGCCGTCTCGTATCCAGCCTCATCAGCGGAAAGGTTTCCTCCAAGACCCAGCTCACCTGCGTATCGGCAGTGGCTCTCGTTCTGCTTGTCCTGGCAATTTTCCTCGGAAACGCATTCTCCGTGAAGATGCCCGTATTCAACGGACACGGCTTTGAAATGGCAGTCGTTCCCATCGCAGCCCTTCTCCTTGTACTCTGCGGTCTCTGCACCTCTGTAATGTGGGGTACCATTTTCGACCTTGCAGTCGAAGGCCTCGGCACCGCAACCGAAAAGGCTTCCGGTATCTTCATGGCAATGGTAGTTGGCGGCGGTATCGTTCCGCTTGTCCAGAACTTCATCGCCGACAAGGTCAGCTACATGGCCAGCTACTGGGTAATCGCACTCTGCGTTGCCTTCATCCTCTATTTCGCAGTCGTTGGCTCCAAGGTAAAAAAAGCATAAGTTATGGATAAAGATCTCGTAATTGGCATTGACGTAGGAGGCCAGACCTCCAAATGCGGCATTGTCGATGCCCGCGGTACCGTCCTCGCACAGACAGTCATCCGTTCCGATGAAACCGACAAGCCCGAAGAATTCGTAGCATCCCTCGCAGAGGCATTGAATCACATCATTGTCGATGCAGGTGCCGAAGGCCGCATCCGCGGTATCGGCGTAGGTGCCCCTAACGGCAACTACTATACCGGAACCATCGAGAGCGCCCCCAACCTGAAATGGGGCCACGACAAGGTTGAACTTGCCAAGATGCTCTCCCAGCAGATGAACGGCATTCCCGTTTCCCTTACAAACGATGCAAACGCAGCTGCAGTGGGTGAAATGACCTACGGCGCCGCAAGGGGTATGAAGAACTTCATCATGATTACCCTCGGCACCGGCGTGGGCTCCGGTATCGTCATCAACGGGGAAGTGGTTTATGGCCATGACGGCTTTGCCGGAGAACTTGGCCACACATGCGCAGTGCGCCACAACGGACGTGTCTGCGGCTGCGGCAAAACCGGCTGTCTGGAAGCTTACTGCTCGGCTACCGGCGTTGCCCGTACCGCCCGCGAATGGCTGGAGATGACTGACGAACCTTCAGAGCTCCGTTCCCTTGACAAGATTACGTCCAAAGACGTATACGATGCTGCAAAAGACGGCGACAAGCTTGCAATCAAGATCTTTGATTACACCGGCCGCATTCTTGGCGAAAAGCTCGCAGACTTCATCGAGTTCTCCGCTCCCGAGGCTATCGTCCTCTTCGGCGGTCTTGCCCGCAGCAAGGAGTTCCTCACGGAACCTATCCTCAATGCAATGAACGCCAATGTCCTTCCTCTGTGGAGGAACAAGGTGAAACTGGTCTATTCCTCCCTCAAGGAGTCTGACGCCGCGATTCTGGGCGCATCGGCACTGGCTTGGGAGCTATGAGAATAAATCTGTTG
This sequence comes from uncultured Bacteroidales bacterium, assembly GCA_946614205.1. Next base: position 3,450 of record CAMOGR010000157.1, read on the forward strand.
ACAGCGGTCTCCGCCGTGTGCTGCCTTCTCCAGGCGTGCAGCGGCGGAGATTCCGTATCGGCACCGGACTTTTCCGGCATGAGCCTCAGGGAGAAGGCGTCCCGGCTGTTCATCGTGCGTCCCGAGTCGCTGGTCCCCGGATTTACCTGGGAAACCAATGACGATCTCATCGCGTATGGGCTTACAGAGGTCACGGACTCCATGCGGGCGGTCGCAGAGGAGTATCCGGTGGGCGGGGTTATCATCTTTGCGCACAACATAGTCGACGACCCGCAGCTCCGGCGCTTTGAAAAGGATATTCACGGCCTGTCCGGCAATCCGCTCCTGTGCATCGACGAGGAAGGCGGCCGCGTTGCGAGGCTTGCGAACAACGACGCCTTCGGCCTGCCCCGTTATGAGAGTATGACGGCGCTGGCGAAGGAGGGCCCCCGCGCGGTGAAAAAAGCGGCGAGGAGTATCGGCAGATACCTTCACCGCTACGGCTTCGACGTGGATTTCGCCCCCGTTGCCGATGTGAACACCAACCCGGAGAACATCATCATCGGCCCAAGGGCTTTTTCCGATGACCCTGAAACCGCCGGAAAGATGGTGCAGATCTACCTGAAGGCGCTCCAGAAGCAGGGCGTGAGCGGTTGCCTCAAGCATTTCCCCGGCCACGGAGACACCAAGGCCGATACCCATCTGGGCTATGCCGTGAGCCATAAGACACGCGAGCAGCTGCTCTCCTGCGAGATGATTCCCTTCAAGGCTGGCATCAAGGCCGGTGCGCGCATGATCATGAGCGCCCATGTGTCCCTTCCTGCAGTGACCGGAACGGAAGCGCCCTCCACGCTGTGCCCCGAGGTGCTCCAGGGCATCCTCCGCGGGGATTTGGGGTACGATGGCGTAATCGTCACCGACGCTCTTGAAATGGGCGCCATCACCAACGCCTATCCCGTAAATGAAGCCTGCATCCTGGCCCTTGAGGCCGGTGCCGATGTCCTCCTGTGCGTGAGGGA
>CAMOGR010000158.1 GCA_946614205.1 uncultured Bacteroidales bacterium
GACGTGGCCGGCATGGGTGCAGACCTCTACGAGAGCTACTGCGGCTCCATCCTTTCCACCATGGCCCTCGGAGCGTCCGCATTTTACGCCCTTGGCCCCGAGATGCAGACGAAGGCCATCCTGGCCCCTATGCTCATTGCAGCCGTCGGCGTGGTCCTGTCCGTTGTCAGCATCTTCACCGTCCGCACGCGTGAGGGCGCCGGCATGGCGCAGCTCCTCAAGAGCATGAGCTTCGGCACCAATCTCGCCGCCGTGCTGAGCGGCGTCGCCACATTCGGCATACTCGCACTTGTTTTCGGTACGCAAAACAATGACTGGTGGCACCTGAGCTGCTCGGTCGTCGCAGGCTTGCTTGCCGGCGTGATTATCGGCAAGGCTACCGAATATTATACCTCCCATTCGTACAAGCCCACGCAGAAGCTTGCAGAGGCCTCCAAGACCGGTCCCGCCACCGTCATCATCAACGGCGTCGGCCTCGGCATGGTGTCCACCGCCGTCCCTGTGATAGCTATCGTCTGCGCCATCGTTCTCGCTTACCTGTTCGCAATAGGCTTCGACGTGCAGAACATGATGACCGCAGCCAGCCTCAGCAAGGGCCTCTACGGCGTGGCCATCGCGGCTGTCGGTATGCTGTCGACGCTGGGCATCACCCTGGCTACCGATGCCTACGGCCCCATCGCCGACAATGCAGGCGGCAACGCCCAGATGAGCGAACTTGAGCCTTCCGTACGCGAGCGCACCGACGTGCTCGACGCCCTCGGCAACACCACCGCCGCCACCGGTAAGGGCTTCGCGATTGGTTCCGCCGCCCTTACGGCACTCGCACTGCTTGCATCATACATCGAAGAGATAAAAATCGCTCTCGAGCGTGCCGGCGCCACCGTGGCAGGCGTGGCCGGACAGGTCAAGGCTGCCGATGCCTCGATACTCGACATCCTCAACAATTTCAACGTTTCCCTGATGAATCCTACGGTGCTTGCCGGCGTGTTCATCGGCTCCATGATGGCCTTCCTGTTCTGCGGTCTCACCATGAACGCAGTCGGCCGTGCCGCCTCCAAGATGGTGGTTGAAGTGCGCCGTCAGTTCCGCGAAATCAAGGGGATACTCACCGGAGAAGGCACTCCCGACTATAAGCGCTGCGTGGAGATTTCCACCAAGGCCGCCCAGCAGGAGATGCTTGGTCCGGCTCTGCTCGCCATCATCGTTCCGGTAGTGGTCGGAGTCGTGCTCGGCGTGGCCGGCGTGCTCGGCCTGCTTATCGGAGGCCTCGGTGCGGGCTTCGTGCTTGCCGTATTCATGTCCAACAGCGGCGGCGCCTGGGACAATGCCAAGAAGTTCGTCGAGGAAGGCAATTTCGGCGGCAAGAACTCCGAATGCCACCATGCAACGGTTGTGGGAGACACGGTGGGCGACCCGTTCAAGGACACCTCGGGCCCTTCGCTCAACATCCTCATCAAGCTCATGAGCATGGTGAGCATCGTCATGGCTGGCCTTACCGCAGGATTCCACCTGCTGTAGAACCACTTCTTCTGACATCATGAAAAAAGCATTTTTCATACTTTCTGCGCTCTGGCTGTGCTTAACATGCGTTTCCTGCCAGAAATCAGCCTCCGGATACGGCCTTACCGGCAACTGGTACAAGGCCGCGAGTGCCGACAGCTACTTTGAGATTACGGAAGACGGCGTTCTAATACGTATGCATCCCGTTGTGTTTTACAACGGCGAAGAGTACAGCGTGTACGATTTCAATTTCAACGATACTTACGACTCCCTCGTTTCGTTCGAGGACGGGGTTTTCACCGTCAACAAGCACGCTCTCCCCGGCAAATTAAACAAGCCAGGACTGCCGGTCGGCGAGCCCTTCGACTACGAGGTCCGTATTGTCGAATATAAGGACAGTGACACCCGCATGGCCTCAATCATAGACGAGCGCTGCTACATTAACGGCTCGCCCATGGAATACATCAGCCGTATCGACAATGACCACTTTTATGCTTTCCTCAGCGACTTTTACCGGGTCAAGAAGATAGTGATTGAGTAGTGTCTGGCACTCCAAAGGCAGCAGGCTGGCGGAAACCTGCTGCCTGGCTACGGTATCGGCAGATCATGCGGGCATTGCTGGGATTTGTAAGTCCTCGAAGGCATGACCGCCTTCCTGTGCGGTCGCAAAACCATAGGTTGTATGAAAAAACTGATATCGTTCCTTCTGGCAGCGGCCCTGCTTGCCGTCTCTGCCTGCCCTCTGCAGAAAGAGAAAACTGTCGGCTCCTTTACCAAAGCCCTTCCCGATGATGCGTGGGATGCTTCCGTATGGATTTCCGTCGTGGACGCGCCGGTGGTGACAGGCAAGGTGGACGATGTGAGCTGCCGTGCAGCCGACGGTGCGTCGTGGTTCGTCTGCGACGTGACCAACGGCAAAAAAGTCGTGAGCGCAAAATGGATGACTGCCGCTCTTGGTGTCTTTCAACTGCATGTCAACGGCCGCCCGGTAGGCGAGGAATTCCTGAAGCCCGGTTTCACCCACCCGCAGAAGACGAAGATATCTTTTACCTACGATATCACCGACGCCATCAACACCAAGGCCGGAGCCATCAACGAGCTGTCGGCGCAAGTGACTCCGGGTTGGTGGGCAGACAAAATCGTATCTCCCGCCAACCGCATGGGCATGACGGGCCGCAAATGCGCCTTCCGCAGCGTGCTCGAACTCAGTTATGCCGACGGTACCACGGAGCGTTTCGGTACCGATACGGTCAAGTGGAAGGCAGGAATAGCCGGACCCGTTAAGCACGCCGGCATTTTCGACGGCGAAGAGTACGATGCACGCGAGCTTCCGGGATTCCTTGTGCCGGAACTCCTCGGTGCACCTGAGGTGAATACCGAATTCGGGGGGCGTATCTTCCCCTCCGCCGGGGCCGAAGTGTATCTTCGTAGAGACCTGGAACTTCGGCCCGTTGAGGCTTATGTGTGGCAGGGAGTCGAGGGACAGACCCCTGAGGCATTCGGCAAGGTGGTGATTACCAAGAACTTCAAACCTGGCAAAGAGATTACCCTCCTTCCTGGAGAGACCCTTGTCGTGGACTTTGGCCAGAACTGCGCCGGCGTACCTCTTTTCAGCTTCAAGGCTGACGAGGGAACCGTCCTCACATGCTTGCCTTCCGAGATACTGAATGACGGTAACGGCGCCAAGAGCCGCGGAATGGACGGTCCAGAGGGCAGCTGTCACCGTCTCAACCTCCGCATTCCCGACGAAATCAAGGCTGTTTATACCTTCGGCAAGGACAGGGGATATACAAGCTATCACCCCTCCTGCACTTTCTTCGGTTACCGCTACATATCCGTTACTGCAAGCGGCAAGGTGAAGATACGCTCGGTATCCTCCATCCCGGTGTCCTCGATTTCCCGGGAGCTGGAAACGGGAACTCTCGCCACTGGCAACGAACTTGTCAACAAGCTTATATCCAATACGATATGGGGCCAGCGCTCCAACTACCTCTCCGTCCCTACCGATTGTCCTCAGCGCAACGAACGCCTGGGGTGGACCGCTGATACGCAGGTCTTTGCCGAAACAGGCTCCTTCTTCGCCAACACCCTTCCGTTCTTCCATAAATGGATGCGTGACATGCGCGACACCCAGAGCCCTACGGGGTCGTTCCCGGGTGTCGCTCCGCTCGCCCAATACGGACGCAACATGATGCGGCTGGGCTGGGCCGATGCCGGTATAATCGTTCCCTGGACAGTATGGAAGCAGTACGGCGACGCCTCCATCATTGAAGAGAACTGGGATTCGATGGAGAAGTTCATCAGTCATGTCGACGAAACTTGCTACGATCACGAGGCCCTCAAGAAAGAGAACGGCAATTATCAGTGGGCCGACTGGGTAAGCTACGAGCCGCTGGAGAGCAACGGCGGCAGCGCATTCACGCGCGATGCGGCAGGCAAGCGTGTTCCGCTCCCCGACGCCGTGGCCTACTGGAACTACCTGGGCGCCTGCTATTGGGCCCTCGACGCCGACATGATGCGGGATATGGCTGCTGCGACCGGACGCGACGCCGCTCCTTACGTTCAGATGGCCGCCCGGGCGCGCAAATACATCAGGCAGAGCTTCCTGACGCCGGACGGCAGATTCGTTACTGAAATCCTCAATACGATGCAGACCCCCGTCCTCTTCGCGCTTAAGTGCGGAATCCTCGGAGCGGAGGAGAAAGAGGCCGTCATAGCACGCCTCAAGGAGAATTTCGCCGCCCATGGAGGCTGCCTGCAGACAGGCTTCCTGGGTACGTCCATCTTGATGGAGACCCTCACTGAGAACGGCCTTTCCGACATAGCGTACGACCTTCTTTTCCAGCGCAAGAACCCCAGCTGGATATATTCCATCGACAACGGAGCTACTACAATCTGGGAGCGTTGGAACAGCTATACCAAGGAGTCCGGCATGGGCCCCAAGGGCATGAACAGTTTCAACCACTACGCCTACGGCTGTGTCTGCGGCTGGATCTGGAAGACAGCTGCCGGCATAGCCTCCGACCCTGCTCTGCCCGGGTTCAAGCATATAATCATGGCTCCGGTTCCCGACCGGAGGCTGGGCTTGGTCGAGGCCGAGTATAAATCCGCAGCCGGGCTGATAAAGAGTTCGTGGAGGTACGAAGGGGATGAATGGGTATGGCAGTTCACGGTGCCCGAAGGCTCCACCGCAACTGTGACCCTCCCCGGAGAGACCGCCTCAAAAGACTATCCGGCAGGCAGTTATACGCTGCGCAAGACCTTGCGGTAGCCGCGGTTCTACATGTGGCGGCTCCGGCGGGCTTTGCTTGCTGCGGGTCGCTTTCGCTTTAGATCGTTAGCCTTATGTAGGGAGGGATCACTTTGACCTTGGAGTGATCCCGCTCGGTCGCCTTCACCCTTTGCCGGGATCACTTTGACCTTGAAGTGATCCCGTTTTGGTGCCTTCGTCCCGTGCCGGGATCACTTTGACCTCGGAGTGATCCCGTTTTGGTGCCTTCGTCCCGTGCCGGGATCACTTTGACCTTGAAGTGATCCCGAAAGGCCTTCAGGTTGCGGCGTACGCACCTCCGGGCGGAGTGCCTTCGGAAGGCTGTTCGTAAGGGCCAAAGCCTTCCGAAGGCACTC
>CAMOGR010000159.1 GCA_946614205.1 uncultured Bacteroidales bacterium
AAGAACAAGGCAGCCTGTGACCGGGATGCATTCGAAGAAGCCGTAAAGGCAATCGAGTAGCGTCAATACTCTAGCCTCATATTGTAAAGGATGAAGGAGTAGATGTCGGCCTGCTCCTCCAGAACCTTGGCGAGGGGCTTGCCGCCGCCGTGGCCGGCCTTGGTGTCTATCCTTATGAGCGCGGGCCTGGGCCCTGCGTTGCATTCCTGCAGGGTGGCTGCGAACTTGAAGGAATGGGCCGGCACCACGCGGTCGTCATGGTCGGCCGTGGTTACGAGCGTGGCGGGGTAGGACACTCCGGGCTTGAGGTTATGCAGGGGAGAGTAGCCGCGCAGGTACTCGAACATTTCCTTCGAGTCTTCGGAAGTGCCGTAGTCGGGTGCCCAGTTCCAGCCTATCGTGAACTTGTGGTAGCGCAGCATGTCCATCACGCCCACCTGGGGAATCGCGACGGCGTACAGGTCGGGACGCTGCGTCATGCAGGCGCCGACGAGCAGGCCTCCGTTGGAGCCGCCGACTATCGCGAGCCTGTCCTTGTTGGTCCAGCCCTCGGCGATGAGCCATTCGGCGGCAGCTATGAAGTCGTCGAACACATTCTGCTTGTTCATGCGCGTGCCCGCCATGTGCCATGCTTCGCCATATTCGCCGCCGCCGCGCAGGTTGACCTGTGCGTACACGCCGCCGCTCTCAAGCCAGGGTATGCGGTTGGACGAGAAAGACGGGGGGAGGGAGATGTCGAATCCGCCGTAGCCGTAGAGGTATACGGGGCTGTTCCCGTTGAGTTCCAGCCCCTTGCGGTAGGTGAGGAACATGGGGATGCGGGTGCCGTCCTTGGACGCGAAGAATACCTGGCGGGACTCGAAGGCGTCGGGGTCGAATGCGGTGGCAGGCTTGCGGTAGAGGGTGCTTTCGAGGTTTTGGATGTCCAGGGAGTAGATGGTCCCTGGTACCGTGAAGGAAGAGTATGAATAGTAGCACCAGGGCTCGCCCTTGCGGCCGTTGAAGCCGGCGCTACATACGCCCGGAAGGGCGATTTCCTGCCGTCCCGAGCCGTCCAGGGCGCAGATGTATGCGTGGGTGGAGGCGTCTTCGGAGTAGGTGAGTATCATCCTGTCGGCGACGAAGGTCACGTCGTCAAGCACGCTGGAGCCCTCGGGGACCAGTTCCTTCCATGCCTCCTGCCTGGGGTTGCGGATGTCGGCGACCATGATGCGGTTCATGGGGGCGCCGTAGTTGGTGAAGATGAATATGCGGGAGCCGTCGGTCTCTACGGGAGCGCAGCGGTGCTTCATGTCGGGAGTCATGCACACGAAGTCGGAATCCTTGGTCAGGTCCTTGACATACAGGTTGTTGCCAACGTCGGCGCCGTCCTCCTCCATGAATGCCATGGTCTCCTCTTCATTGATGCTGAGAGTGTAGAAACGCAGGGGCTCCGCAGGGTTGGAGAAGAAAAGGACATCCTCGCTCTGCGGGGTGCCTATCTTGTGGTAGTATATCTTGTGGACTTCGTTCTTGCCGGAGAACTCCGAGCCCTCGGGGGCATCGTAGGCGCTGTAGTAGAAACCGTCGCCGCGCCATGCCGCGCCGGAGAACTTGGCCCATTCGATGTGGTCGTCGAGCAGCTTTCCGGTCTGCAGGTCAAGCACATAGAACTCCTGCCAGTCGCTGCCGCTGCGGGAGATGCTGTATGCCATGTAGCGGCTGTCGTGGCTGAAGTAAGTGCCCTTGAGGGCCACGGTACCGTCGTCGCTGAGGGTGTTGGGGTCGAGCAGGACGCGGGGTTCTCCGTCGGGGGAGTCCATCTCGTACAGCACGCTCTGGTTCTGCAGGCCGTCGTTCTTGTAGAAGTACCATTTGCCGTTGCGGTGCCGCGTGGGGACTCCGACCTTCTCGTAGTTGGCCGTCTGAGTGAGCCTTTGCAGCAGCTTGCCGCGGAACGGTATCTTGCTCAGGTACCGGGAGGTTACTTTGTTTTCGGCTTCCACCCAGGCGGCGGTCTCTGCGGAACGGTCGTCTTCGAGCCAGCGGTACGGGTCGGGGACGGAGGTCCCGAAATAGGTGTCCACAGTGCCGTCCTTGCGTGCCTGGGGCAGCTGAGGACTGCAGGAAGCAACGGTGATTGCGGTCATGGCAAGTATGGTAGGATTTATTTTCATATACGGTATGGTATTTTGGACAAAGTTAATAATTATTTGCGTGTATTCTTGTGATTTGTGCTTAACTTTGCGCTATGAAAAAGATAATACTCGTTTCTGCAGTGCTGGCACTGGTGTGCGGCACCGTCAGGGCCCAGGACCTCGACTCCATAGCCCGTGAGCAGGAGGCCGCGATAGAGCAGGCGCAGCAGGTTTATAAAGACCGGAACGACAGGAGCAACCGCCAGATACGGAGGCTCCAGGACGGAATCGACCGCACCCAGCGCGACCTGGGACATCTGAAGGACCAGCTCAAGACTCGCAAGGAGTCCAAGAAACTTGCAAAGGATGCGCTCAAGCTCCATAAAGAGCGCGTACGCAGCGCCAAAAAGGCAGGTGCCGCCGGCGGGGAACTGCGCGGCATGAAAGAGGAGACCAGGCGTCTGGAACTCGAGCTGCGCCGTGCCGACCAGGAAGTCAGGCGCACGAACGAGGCCGTCAACCTTGCCCGCAAGGATATAAACGCCTCCAAGAAAGAAATATCCCGTCTGCGCAAGGAAGTGCGTGACGCAAAGAAGGAAGTGGACCTCTCCAAGAAGGACCTGCAGCAGACACGCAAACTGCAGAAGCAGGCCGAAAAGGCTGCGAAGCAGATCCAGCCCGAGCCGCCCGTGCAGGAAAACGGGGAAATTCCAGCCCAGTAGTTTGTAAGTTAAATAATTATTCCTATATTTGCAGGCTTTTTGGCCACGGTGGCCTCCAAGCTCAATAACCTTATAAATTTTTTGCATTAGTATGGCTGAATATTTGGAGCCTTCAAAGAAGCAAGAGATTTTCGCGAAGTACGGGAAGTCCAATAAAGACACCGGCTCTCCTGAGAGTCAAGTTGCTCTATTTTCCTACCGTATCGCTCACCTTACCGAGCACGTCAAGCAGAACAAGAAAGACGTCGTAACGCGTCGCAGTCTTCTCCGTCTTGTCGGTAAGCGCCGTCAGGTTCTGGATTACCTCCAGAAGGTCGACATCGAGAGATACCGTAACATTATCAAGGAGCTCGGTCTCCGTCGATAATCACAATAGGAAAATCCATGGGTGGCTCCGAATGGCGGAGCCATCCTTGTTTAAGAAAAGACGTAAAGGAAAACAGTAATGAACATCATCAACAAGAAAATCGAGCTCGCGGACGGCCGCGTAATCGAAATCGAAACCGGCAAGCTTGCCAAGCAGGCCGACGGCTCCGCGGTGGTCAAGATGGGCGGCACCATGCTCCTCGCCACTGTCTGCGCAGCCAAGGAAGTCAAAGAGGGCACCGACTTCATGCCCCTCACCGTGGATTACAGGGAGAAATATTACGCTGCAGGGCGTTTCCCCGGCGGTTTCCTCAAGAGGGAGAGCAAACCCTCCGACTACGAAGTCCTCATCGCCCGTCTCATCGACAGGCCCATCCGTCCCCTCTGGCCTGACGATTTCCACCTGGAGGTTTTTGTCCAGGTTTCCCTCATAAGCGCCGAGAAGGATATTCAGCCCGACGCTCTCGCAGGACTTGCGGCTTCCTGCGCACTTGCCACCAGTGACCTTCCCTTCGGAGGTCCTGTCAGCGAGGTCCGTGTATGCCGCATCGACGGCAAGTTCGTAATCAACCCCGGGTTTGCCGACACCAAGCGTGCCGACCTCGACCTCATGGTCGCGGCGACCGAGGAGAACATAATGATGGTCGAAGGCGAGATGAATGAGGTCAGCGAGCACGACATGCTCGAGGCCATCAAGTTCGCCCACGAAGAAATCAAGAAACACTGCCGCGTCCAGAAGGAAATCATGGCTGAACTCGGCACCGACAAGGTCAAGCGCGACTATCCTCACGACGAGGAAGACGAGACCCTCAAGGCCGCAGTCCGCGACTTCTGCTACGACAAGTGCTATGCCCTCGCAAAGAGCGCCAAGCCCAAGCACGAAAGGGAAGACGGCTTCACCGCCATCAAGGACGAATTCATCGCCACCCTTCCCGAGCCTCAGACCGAGGAGGAGAAGGAGGCTTATGCACTCAAGGTCGCCATGGTCGAGCGCTACTACCACGACGTGGAGAAAGAGGCCATGCGCAACATGATACTCGACGAGGGCGTCCGCCTCGACGGCCGCGTCTGCAATCAGGTGCGTCCCATCTGGTGCGAGGTCGACTACCTGCCCTGCGCACACGGCAGCGCCATCTTCACCCGCGGCGAGACCCAGAGCCTTGCATCCGTCACCCTCGGCACCAAGATGGACATGAAGGAGATGGACGAGGTACTCATCCAGGAGGACCAGCAGTTCGTCCTTCACTACAATTTCCCTCCTTTCGCAACCGGTGAGGCCAAGCCCCAGAGAGGCGTCGGCCGCCGCGAGATTGGTCACGGAAACCTTGCCATGCGCGCCCTCAAGCCCGTCATTCCCACGGCACCCGAATTCCCCTACGCAGTCCGCGTAGTATCCGATATCCTCGAGTCCAACGGCTCGTCTTCCATGGCTTCCGTCTGCGGCGGCTGCCTCGCACTGATGGATGCAGGCGTGAAGATCAAGAAGCCCGTGGCAGGTGTCGCAATGGGCCTCATCACCGATGAGATCCACCCCAACGACCGTTATGCCATCCTCACCGACATCCTCGGCGACGAGGACCA
>CAMOGR010000160.1 GCA_946614205.1 uncultured Bacteroidales bacterium
TAGGGACCTTTTCTAAGTGAACGACTCATAAATCTCTAAGTGTTATTCCGTTATTTCTTTCTTCTTTCAATGATGAACTTGTTGGACGCAGCCTTGGGGTTGCGGGTCTTGTAACCCTTTGCAGGCAGACCCTTGCGTGAACGGGGATGTCCACCGGAAGCACGTCCTTCGCCACCACCCATCGGGTGATCGTGAGGGTTCATAACGACACCACGGTTGTGAGGGCGCTTGCCGAGCCAGCGGCGACGGCCTGCCTTTCCGTGGGATTCAAGGTTGTGGTCGGTGTTGGACACGATACCGACGGTGGCGCGGCAGCTCACGAGAACCATGCGGGTCTCACCGGAAGGGAGACGCAGGACTGCGTGGTTGCCCTCGCGGGCTGCGAGCTGGGCGCTGGTGCCGGCGCTGCGTGCCATGGTGGCACCCTGGCCGGGACGGAGCTCGATATTGTGAACAAGGGTACCGACAGGAATTTCACTCAGAGGGAGGCAGTTGCCGACCTCGGGAGCGACGCCGCTTCCGGAGGCGATAACCTGACCTACCTTGAGACCGTCGGGAGCGATGATGTACCTCTTCTCGCCGTCCTCGTACTGCACGAGGGCGATGCGTGCGCTGCGGTTGGGGTCGTACTCGATGGTGAGAACGGTTGCAGTGCATTCGCCCTTGTCGCGGAGGAAGTCGATGATACGATACATTCTCTTGTGGCCGCCGCCGATGTAGCGAACGGTCATCTGGCCGGTGTTGTTACGGCCGCCCGTGCTCTTGAGAGGCTCAAGCAATGATTTCTGGGGCTTCTTCGCGGTGATTTCGCTGAAGGCGCTTATCACTTTGTTGCGCTGACCGGGAGTTACCGGTTTGAATTTTCTTACTGCCATGGCTTGTTCCTCCGTTAGATGTTGGCGTAGAAGTCGATCTTGTCGTCACCTGCTACGGTGATGTACGCCTTCTTGTAATGGTTGGCGCGGCCGCGAAGGAGTCCGCTCTTGGTGTAGCGGCTCTTGCGCTTGCCGTGGTAATTGACGGTATTGACGTCGGTTACGGAGACGTTGTAAAGCTTCTCCACCGCGTCTTTGATCTGAAGTTTGTTGGCCTTACGATCAACGATAAAGCCGTAACGGTTCAACTTTTCGCCCTGAGCCGTCAACTTCTCTGTTACGATTGGCTTAATTAAAATTCCCATCTTCGTGTGCGTTTATGCCCTCTCTGCAAGGATATCCTGTACGCCGTCGACAAGCACCAGGGAATTGGCGTTCATGATGGCGTAGGTGTTGATCTCGTCAACGGTGATGACCTTTACCTGCGGGAGATTGCGGGATGAAAGAAAGATGTTGTCTGAATTGTGGGGAAGCACGATGAGGACCTTGCGGTCGCCGGCCTTGATGGCCTTTACGATGCCGAGGAGTTCCTTGGTCTTGGGAGCTTCCATCTTGAAGGGCTCGAGCATGATGATTGCGTTCTCCTGAGCCTTGTAGCTGAGTGCGGAGTGACGTGCAAGCCTCTTGACCTTCTTGTTGAGCTTGTTGTGATAGAAACGGGGGACGGGGCCGAATACGCGGCCGCCGCCGACGAAGATGTTTGCCTTGCGGGAGCCGTGGCGTGCGCCGCCGCCGCCCTTCTGGCGACCGAGTTTCTTGGTGCTGAATGCAGTTTCGCTGCGATCCTTGGTCTTGGCGTTGCCGTGACGCTGGTTGGCGAGGAACTGCACTACGTCGAGATAAATGGCGTGGTCGTTGGGAGTGATGCCGAAGACCTTCTCGTCCAGGGTAACGTTCTTACCGGACTGGGTGCCGTCGATTTTCAATACTGCAAGTTCCATAATTATGCCTCCAATAATACGTAAGAACCACGGGCTCCGGGAACGGAACCTTTGACAACGATGAGATTGTTCTCGGGGAGAACCTTGACAACCTTGAGGTTGAACACCTTCACGCGGGCGTTGCCCATGTGACCGGCCATGCGCATACCGGGAAGTACGCGGGAAGGCCATGAGGATGCTCCCATTGAACCGGGGTGACGCAGACGGTTGTGCTGACCGTGGGTCTTGCCGCCGACTCCTGCGAAGCCGTGGCGATGCACAACGCCCTGGAAACCCTTACCTTTAGAGGTACCGACCACGTCCACGAAGGGGACCTCGTCCCTGAGGATGTCGGCTACGGTGAGCACGTCACCGAGCTTGAGCTCCTTGGAGAAGTCTGCGGGGAACTCGACAAGCTTGCGCTTGGGAGTGGTGCCGGCCTTTTTGAAATGCCCCATCAGAGGCGCGCTGGTGTGCTTTTCGGTGGTTTCGTCATAGGCAAGCTGTACAGCCTCGTAACCGTCGGTCTCGAGAGTACGGATTTGCGTGACAACGCACGGACCAGCCTCGATAACGGTGCACGGTATGTTTTTACCGTCGGCACCGAAAACGGAAGTCATTCCGATTTTTTTCCCAATTAATCCAGGCATTGGTTTGTTAATTAATTGATACTAAATGTTTTATCTGCTCCGCCTATTTTTTGCGGGCTGCAAAGATACGGATAATTTTTTGATTTACAAAATTTTACTTAAGATTAGCCGAAGTGACCGATCTCCGTCATCATCTTGCAGGACCGGATTATAATCGCTACCTTTGCCGTTGCATGAGCGACAGGGATATAGAACGGATTTTCAGGCAGAACTACAAGCCTCTCTGCATGTATGCCCTGCATTTCCTTGAAGACATAGCCGCTGCCGAGGACGCAGTTCAGGACGTATTCGTCAGGCTTTGGGAGGCCTGTCCGCCCGAGGGGATAGGGAAGCCTTATCTGTATGCGATGACCCGCAACCGGTGCATAGACATCCTGCGCCGGTCCGCCCGTACCGTATCCATGCCCGAAGACGTTTCCATTGCGTCCCCGGACGAGCAGACAGTCGAGCGGTCCGAGACGGAGGCGCGCCTGTGGGAAGCTGTGGGCAGGCTCCCGGGACGCCGCAGGCAGCTGTTGCTCATGAGCAAGCGCGACGGCCTCAAATATGAAGAAATCGCCGCACGGACCGGCCTTTCCGTAAGCACTGTCCGCAATCAGATATCCCGAGCGCTCAAAACCTTGCGTTCAGAGGGCGCCGACATCCTTCCGGTAATCATTTTCTTTGTCTGAGCCAGCGGGGCGCCATCATTGCTGCAGGGGCGCCGCAGGGACCTCGGTAACCCACTCGAAGCTCCGGTCCGAGGTGCTCTCTATGCACACTAAACCCAGTCCGCCTTCTACGTTTGAGGGATATACCACCGGCTCGAACAGTATCTGGAACTCGGAATTCCCTCCGAGAACGGAATTGGCCTCTGCATTCGTAAAGGCCCTGAGGAAAAGGAAATCGTCGCGGCTGAGGGTAAGCAGGCGGAAGCTCAGCCGGGAGTGTACCGTCTGGCCCCAGGCGCCTTGCCGGGGGATGAAGAAATTGTTCCTAAGGTAAACCGTCGCAGTATAATCCGAATCTTTGAATCCTTCGTCGGAGAAGATACAGAACATGTTGGTCGCCAGGGGGAAATCTATCGGTGTATTGTCCCGTATCGCTTCTCTCTCGCGAGAGGAGTGAAAATCCCCCCTGAGGTTCGGATCGTCATCAAAGAAAAGCTCTGGAGCTTCGGTAAACCATTGTCTCAGGGAATCGGTCTGCCCCTCTTCCGGGTGGTGGGACACTGAGTCGAAGTGATACTCCACAAGAAGGCGCATCCAGGTGTCTTCCCCGGGAACATCCTTCATCCGGACCTTGCATTCCAGACCGTCGATGCGGTCGAAATAAGGCGTTTGCGGAACCTGAAGGGTATCGACGGAAGTGAGCTGGACGGCCTTTGGAACCCTGGCTGTGGCACTTGCGGACAGGTTTTCCCAAGCCGCCGTAATCTTCAGTTCGTCCCCTTCGTGCAGGTCTGCGTCGAAATAGTATCCGCTTTCGGGCAGAGGGCCGGGGATGTATTTTGCATTATAAGGCATGTCCGGATAACCCGGATAAGTGGCAGGCGAGGTATAGGAAGCTGCGCAGAGGTAGTCTCCGTTGAGGTAAACGTCCACCTTTGCATCTTTCAAATCCTTGGTGTCGCTTCTCAGTGAACTGAGAGAAACGTCGATGCGGTGAGAGCTTTCATCGGTGCGGATGATGGCGTTGAGCACGAGGAGCCTCTCTTCCTGCCCCGACTGGTAATCTATCTTTGACGTACACGATGCGGCCAGAATGGCAAGGGCCGCTGCCAGAAGTCTTGTTTTCATTGCTGCTCAGAATGTAAGCGTATAACTGAATGCGGGAATTATGGGAAGGATTGTCAGTTTCGTGAGCGTTACGCCGCCCTTTTCCTTTTTGTCTGCTGAGTTGTCCCAATAATACTCTTCAAAGGCGTGAAAGACGAAATTGGGGTTCATTGCATTGTATGCATTGTACAGGCTCAGGTTCCATACCGATTCGCCGCCTCGCCTCGTCGGGCGCCTGAGGTTTACGCCGATGTTGAGCCTGTGAGTGGGTGGCAGATTGTAATTGTTCCTGCCTGACGACATATCGACGGAATCCCAAGTGCCGTTCGGTCTCAGGATTCTGGACGAACGCATAGGCATGCTCATCCATCCTCCGGAGTAGAAAGCCCACGATGCGGCTATATCTACGCGGTCAGAGAATTTATGGTTGACTACCACATCGACGCAGTGGCGTCTGTCGTATTTGTACGGGAAAGGCCGTCCAAGGTTTATCGAACCGTCCGGGAACACCCTTTCGCTCTGCGCGAGCGTATAGGAAATCCAGCCTGTAGTGGCGCCCGAAGTCTTACGGACGAAGAATTCCAGGCCCTTTGCCGTCCCCTGTCCCATCTCGACCTGGCTCTCCCAGCCGGAAGTGTTGGCAAGGAACATCACTCCTTCCTTGAATTCAAGAAGGTTCTTCATTATCTTCCAGTATCCTTCAACCGAGAACTCCCAACCGCGGAGCCCGTCGTAGTACAGGCCCAGCGTGAATTGGTCGGAGGTGACAGGCCTGATGTCCTTGGTTATAGGTACCCAGACATCCAGCGGGAGGGGAATGGAAGTGGATGACAGCAAGTGAACGTACTGGGACATCCTGGCGTAGCCGCCCTTGACGGAAAAGCCTGCTCCCGCATCGAAGCGGAGCGCTGCCCGCGGCTCCAGCGACCAGTAATTCCTCCCCTGGGTGTTGAACAAGGTGAAACGAAGCCCCGGATTGAAGGTCAGGCGCTGCCCTATCTGTATGTTGTCGTCTGCATACAGGGACGCTTCGTGGCCGAAGTAAGAGAACTTGTCTCCGTCTTGCTGTTCGTAGTTTTCATCATGCATCGCCGCGAATGAGGCAACATAGGCCTCGGGACGGAAATGATGGAACAGGTATTCCGCTCCGAACTTCACCAGATGCGAACCAGATGGCGTCCAGTCGAAATCGGACTTGGCGCCGATATCCGTTATTCCGGATACGTAGTCGATGTTCCATGAATTGAAGCTTTCTCCCTTTTTGTCGGAAAACGATACTTTGTCGCCAGCCCCGGCATCCATGCGGAAGTTGTTGTAGAAGACAGAAGTGTTCGAAAACAGGCTCCCGCTGAAAACGTGGTTCCAGCGAATGGACGCCACCGTGCTCCCCCAGCCGAGGGCGGCATTTATCTGCTCGGTGCGTTCCACGGGGGTCTCCGTCTTGTCTGACGGGTTGTAACGGTAGTTGGAATCGGTCGAGAGACTTCTGAATCCGGCGTTGTCGCGGCCGTTGTACAGGGCAAGATGGAAACGGTCGGAATCAGACAGCCTCCAGTTGAGTTTTCCGTTGAGGTCGTAATAGTAATAATTGATATACGTGTCTTTCAGGAAGAGCCTCAGGAACGGTTCGGCAACAATGCTGTGCAGTCCGCGTGCGCTCAGGCTGTAGCTCAGCTTGTCTTTCACTATCGGTCCTTCGAGGTGGAATTTGTCGTTCAGTACTCCGACCGTGAACGAGCCATGCGTTTCCTTGAAGTTTCCGTCGTTGGTCCGGATTTCGAGTATGCTGGAGACGCGTCCGCCGTACCTTGCGGGGAAAGCTCCCTTATAGAGTGTCACGTCTTTCACCGCCTCGGGCTGGAAGATGGAAAACAGTCCGAGCAGATGGTCCATGTTGTAAACCGGAACGCCGTCGAGCAGCACCAGGTTCTCGGCCGGGCCGCATCCTCTCACGTAAAGTCCGGAAAAGCCTTCGATGCCTCCCTGTACGCCCGGAAGCATCTGCAGGGACTTCACAAGGTCGGCTTCTCCGAGCAGGGAAGGCATGCTTTTGAGCTGAAGCGAAGGGATTTCCATGGAACCGGGCAGGGAGGACCCGATGCCGGCATCCCTCCGGGATACGATTCTTGCCGCATCCAGATTCGAATTGAAAACCAAGGAGATGTTGAGAGTGGTGTCGCGCCTGAGGGCCAGGTCGGTCTCGAAGTCATCGTAGCCGAGATGCGCCGCCGTGATATGGTAGTTGCCCGCTGGAAGCGTAAGCGTGAAGAAACCGTATTCATTGGTTACGGCGCCAGCGTTGGCGTTCAATTTCCCCGATGCCAGCACCCCTGCGCTGATGATGGTTTCCGAGGATGCCGCGTCGGTTATGTACCCGCTGACGGTTACGGCCCCGGCTTTCCTGAGGGGGCGCGGGAGAGGCTTGAGGATTACATTTCCTCCGCGAAGCTGCCACGAGATACCGGAGCCGTCGAACAGCTCCCCAAGCGCATCCTCGAGGGTCGCGGCGTTTACGGGCTTGTGCTTAAGGCCCTCCAGCCTGTGCTCTATGGAAGCGTCGTATATGAACCTGACACCGAACTTTTCGCCGACGCCCTCCATGCCGTATCCTTGATAGTCCTGCGCAAAGGCAAGGGAGGCGCATAGCAGCGCCGCAACTGCAGAAATGATTTTTTTCATAGTATGCTGATCTTAACGTCGAGTGTTTCCTCGATGAGCGCGACGGCATCTTCGAGCGTTTCGGCCCTGAACGTGCCGCTAAGCCTGCGCCCGGTGGCGTCGCATCGCACCTCGCGTCCGAAGCAGGACTCAAGGTCTTTTATGACGCTCTCAAGCGGTGTGTCGCTGTAAGTGAATGTATGGGTCGCCCATCCGGCTGGATTGACCACCTCCGGAGCGGAAAGCCCGGGCGCCGCCGCCCCGGCAGGCAGCTTGGCGCTTGCTCCTTTTTCCAGCACTATTGCTGCCTGGGGATTATTACGCTGGCAGAAAGAAACCTTTCCGCTCACAACGTCGACCGACGTGCCGCCGTCCGTCACCGATACCTGGAACTGCGTTCCGAGTACGGTCACAAGGGCGTCGGACGCCTCCACCTTAAAGGGGTGTGCTTCGTCCCTGGACACCTGGAAAAAGACCTTTCCCTGCATCCTGACCGTCCTGTCGCCATGTGCGAAACGCCGGCTGCGGAAAGACATCGAGGCTCCGGGGGCCAGAACCGCGGTGGAATTGTCGGGCAGGATGACTGTATGCGCCTGTTCCCTTGCTGGAACTTCCATGCGGCGCTCCGGCATCCGGTAAACGAGTAGCACTGCGGCGGCGGCAGCAAGCGCGGCCGCAAACGCATAATACAAAGGACGCCGGATCTGACGGTGGCCTGCGCTGACTTTCTTCCAGGCTTTCCTGATATCGAGTGCTCCTGGAGTGAAATGCCGGGCGACGAATTCGAGGATGTTTTCTTTCATAAAAGTGCACTGTTTGCATATAATACGCAGACAGTTCCAAAAAATACCATCCGACTTGTTGAATTTTTTTTGCGCAGCGCCGCTGCCGGCGCGTCGTGCTTCATTCCGTGACCGTCTAAATCAGCGACGCGATTATGTCGTCGGCCGTGAACCAGCGGTCTTCCGGAATTCGAAGGTTTCCCGCAGCGGCAGATGGAACAAGGCTGTCATTTCGAGTTTGCCGGGAAATCTCATTTTCCTGCAGGATGTCGGCTGGAATGCCGTCGGCGGTGCGCAGCCCCAGCATGATGCGCTCTTCGCGTATCTCTGCGTCTGACAGCTGTTCTCCTTCTGCCGTCCAGCCGCTCAGACTCTCGGAGTTCCAGCTTCTGTAATCTGCTTTTGATTCATATCCGGCACTACGCTCAATGGTCTCTCTGGTACCCTTGGCCGTGAAATGTAAAGTGCTGTTTTTTATCTCGTTGCGTGAAATCGTCCCGGCATTTTGACCCGGACGATTTTGCGTAAACCACTCACTGTAAGCACTATGCATTTCACGCCCTCTTTCACCCCTTGTCCCCTGGGGGTGCAGGGGGATAGTCGTATTTGCTGCGCGGCAGCGCAGCGAATGCGCTCCCGGCCCGAGTCCGACATAAGGCGCCCGTGTCCAATAAGCGCTGTTATGTACTGCCCGCCTTCCAGGCAGCGCCCAGTTGGAAATCTCATAATGCTCGTACCCGGCAGCGGCCAAAGCACTGCAGATAAAGTAGTATTGCCGGCTGCAATCATCATCTCCGAGTTCGACATAGCTGCCGTCACGCACCATGCGGCCCAGTGCGCTTCCCGGCTCGACTGAAAGCTGATATGCCGAAATGTGCTCGGGGCGCCAGGAAATGATTTCGGCGAGGGTAGCTTCGAGTGCTGCCATCGACAAACCGTTGATTCCGAATATGATATCGACGCTGACATTGTCGAATCCCGCCTCGCGCAGCATACGGAATGCCTGCCTTGCTCCGTCTGAGGAGTGCCTGCGGTTCATCCATTTCAGAAGCCCGTCGTCCAGCGACTGAACTCCCATGCTGACGCGGTTGACTCCCAGCTCGCGCAAGCCGGCGGCGTACTGGGGGCTGATGTCGTCGGGATTGACCT
>CAMOGR010000161.1 GCA_946614205.1 uncultured Bacteroidales bacterium
TGGCCAGGGCGGGCATGCCAAGTTCGCGAGCGCGTGCGAACAGCTTCTTGATATCAGTGAGGCCATCGAGGATGGAATACTGGGTGTGGAGGTGCAGATGAACGAATGACATGGTACAAATATACTGAATAATTGTTATCTTTGCCCCCAGAAAAATATCGATTATGAAAAAGTTTTTTGTTATCATCGCAGCGGCTCTGGCATTCAGCCTTTCCGCATCTGCACAGCGTGAATTTGTGCCCTACGTCAACCTCGGCGTTACCACCAGGGTCAACGGTTTCTTCGGCAGCATCGCCCATCCGGGAGGTGACCTCTCCGTCGGCTTCCGCAACTATAATCAGGATGCATTCGTTTCCTTCGCCTATGGTGCCGAGGCTTTTGCTACTATTACTCCCACCAGCGACAAGGCCCTCTTCGGAGCCTATGCCATTCCCTTCATCGGCGTTGCAATCGGTCCCCACGGATTCAAAGTCTTCCCTCACTCCGGCTTCATGGCTGGCTACAACAACGAGCTTGGCCGCTTCAATGTAGGAACCAAGAGCGGTATGGCCTTCGACATCGGTGACCACATCACCCTCGACCTGGTCAACTACCAGTTCATCGGCGAAAACTGGATTTTCAACACCACCTGGATTTCCGCCGTCAACTTCATCTGGCGCTTCTAAGAAGCTGTTTCGCTCAGAAATACTTATTGCCGCATCTCTCACAGGGATGCGGTTTTTTTGTGCGTGTGATTCTGAGCGCGGCGGCTGATCCGGGCACTGTCGCGCCTCCGGGCTTCCGCTAATGTGGCCACAATGTGCCGTTAGCGAGCTGGCGGCTTGCTGCCTTTGGGCCCGGAGGCGCCGTTTTCGGGCCTGAATGCAGGTTCCCTGCCGCCTCCGGGCCTGCAATCGCCATTTCCGGGCCCGACTGCCGCCTCCCTGCCGCCTCCTGGCCTGCAATTGCCGTTTCATGGCCCGACTGCCGCCTCCCTGCCACCTCCGGGCCCGCAATCGCCGTTTCCGGGCCCAAATGCCGCCTCCCTGCCGCCTCCGGGCCCGGTAGCGCCGTTTTCGGGCCCAAAGTGATCCCGCAGTGGGAGTCGGAGGCCCGAACGGGATCGCTCGGCGGTCAAAGTGATCCCAAATGGGGCGGCAGAGGCCGAAACGGGATCAATCCGGCCCCAAAGTGATCCCGGATGGGGAGTCGGAGGCCAAAACGGGATCATTCCGGCCCCAAAGTGATCCCGCGGGCGGAGTAAGGCTACCGAACGGGATCGCTCGGCGGTCAAAGTGATCCCGCAGTGTGAGTCGGTGGCCAAAACGGGATCGTTTGGCAGCAAAAGTGATCCCGAATGGGGCGGCTGAGGCCAAAACGGGATCGCTTGGCGGCAAAAGTGATCCCAGATGGTGCGTCTCAGCCCAAAACGGGATCATTTCGACCCCAAAGTGATCCCGCCCCGCCATGCGCACGAGGGATGGGGAGCAATACTAAGCCTCCGCCACCGGACGTCCCCCCTGTACGTACAAAAAAGAAGCGGCGCCCCGGGCAGGGACACCGCTTCGGAATAAGTAGCGGTCAGCTACTTGGAAGCCTTTTGGGAAGCCGCCTTGCGGGTGCTGTCGTACATGATGGGGGTACCGATCATGATGGAAGCGTAGGTTCCGATGAGAACACCGAGGCAGAGGGCGACGGACAGACCCCTGATGCTTTCTCCGCCGAAGATTGCTATTGCAAGCATAGGGAGGAGGGTGGATACAGAGGTGTTGACCGTACGGGTGAGGGTCTGGTTGAGGGACTTGTTCACCATGGTCTTGAAGTCTTCATTGGGATGCAGTCCGAGATTCTCGCGGATACGGTCGAAGATAACCACGTTATCGTTGATTGCGTAACCGATGATGGTCAGGATTGCAGCGATGAAGGTCTGGTCGACATCGAGGTTGAAGGGCAGGATTCCGCTGAACAGCGAGAAGAAGCCAATCAGGATGATGGCGGTATGAGCCAGGGAGACGACGCCGCCGAGACCCCAGTTCCAGCCTTTGAACCTCCATGCGATGTATGCGAATATGATAAGGAGGGCGAGCAACACGCTGATGATAGCGGAACGCTTGATGTCGCTTGCGATGGATGCGCCGACCTTGTCGGAAGATATGATACCGTTGGGATTGTCCAGGGTGGACACGAAGTCGGCCTGGGTGAGATCCTCCTTGTAGAAGCCCTTGAGGGCGCTGAAGAGCATGCCTTCGATTTCGGTGTCCACTGCTGAAGACTCATCTTTTACTTTATAGGAGGTGGTGATCTTCATCTGGGACTCGCCGCCGAACTGCTTGACCTCGACGCTGGACTCGGGATCCGCTGCGTTGAAGGTGGCCTCCACGGCGCTGCGGACCTGCTCTGCGGTGACGCCCTGGTCGAAGCGTACCACGTAGGTACGGCCGCCGGTGAAGTCGACACCGTAGGTGAAGCCCTTGAAGAAGATGCTGCCGATGGATATCAGAATGAGAGCGCCGGAGATGATGTAGGACCACTTGCGGGCGCCGATGAAGTCGACGTTGGTGTTCTTGAGGAAGTTCTTGGACCAATCCCATTCGAAGGTGACGTTCTTGCCCTTGTTCACGCGGTCGTCAATGATGAGACGGGTGATGAAGATGGAGGTGAGAACGGAGGTGACGATACCGATGATGAGGGTGGTGGCGAAGCCCTTTATGGGGCCAGAACCGAAGAAGAACAGTACCAGACCGGTGAGCAGGGTGGTCACCTGTCCGTCGATGATGGCGGAGTAGGCGTTGGCGTAACCGTCATGAACGGCCTTGCCCAGGCCCTTGCCAGCCTTGAGCTCTTCCTTGATACGCTCATAGATGATAACGTTGGCGTCCACAGCCATACCCAGGGTAAGGACGAGACCGGCGATACCGGGGAGGGTAAGGACGGCGCCGAAGGATGCCAGGGTGCCGAAGAGCAGCAGTACGTTGGTCAGAAGGGCGGCGTCTGCAACGAGGCCTGCGCCCTTGTAGAACACAATCATGTACAGGAGCACCAGCACGAATGCGATGAGGAAGGAAATCAGACCGGCCCTGATGGACTCTGCACCGAGGGAAGGACCTACGACCTGCTCCTGAACGATGGTTGCAGGGGCGGGAAGCTTACCGGACTTGAGGACGTTGGTAAGGTCGGTGGCCTCGTCCATGGTGAAGTTGCCGCTGATTTCGGAGGAACCTCCGGTAATCTCGCTGTTGACTGTAGGATAGGAATATACGGTACCGTCGAGGACGATGGCAATCTGCTTGCCGATGTTGTCCTTGGTGAGGCGGGCCCAGATATTCGCACCTTCGGCGTTCATGTTCATGGAGACGGTGGGGGAGCCGCCGCGGCGGTCGTTGGTGGTGACGCGGGCGTCGGTTACCACGCCGCCGTCCAGGGGAGCCTTTCCGTCACGGCTGGAAGCCTTGATGGCGATGAGCTCGTAGATGTTGTCGGCCTGCATGAGCGATGTGGGCTTGACGCTCCACATGGGACGGAACTCCGGAGGGAAGATGGCTGCGACCTCGGGGGTGCGGAGGTACTTGCCTACGGCTGCGGTATCGGCTGCTGCTGCAAAACCGATGCAGGCGTTGCCGCGGTAGCCCGAGGGCTGCAGGACGGCGAAGAGGGGATTGGCCTTGCGGTAGGCCTCCAGGTTGTCGGTGGATTCGCCCTGGGCCTTGATTTCCTCCGCTACGAGGTCGCCCTCGGCTGCCTGTTCGGCGGCGGGAGCCTCATCTGCGGAAGCGTACTGTGCGAGAAGGGCGTTGGCCTCCTGGAGGTACGGTGCGATTTCGGCAGCGTCGAAGGTTGTCCAGAACTCGAGGGATGCGGTGCCCTGGAGGAGCTTACGTACGCGCTCAGGCTCCTTGACGCCCGGGAGTTCGACCAGGATGCGGCCGGTGTTGCCGAGCTTCTGGATGCTGGGCTGGGTGACGCCGAAGCGGTCGATACGGTTGCGTAATACGTTGAAGGAGTTGGAGATGGCGCTCTCGGCCTCTTCGCGGATGACGCTTACGACCTGGTCGTCGGTGGATTCGGGCTTGATGCGGTCGCGCATCTCGTAGGTGCCGAATACGCTGGAGAGCCTTGCGCCGCCGGAAGTCTCCTTCCAAGCGTCGGCAAAGAGGGTGATGAAGTCGGACTGCGAACCTACCACACGCTGCTTTGCGAGTGCGAGAGCCTGCTGGAATTCGGGTGACTGGTTATTGCCTGAAAGAGCCTTCACGAGGTCTTCCAGCTGAACCTGCAGCATGACGTTCATACCGCCCTTGAGGTCCAGACCGAGATTGATCTCCTTGGACTTTACGTCTTTGTAAGTATAACCGAAATAAACTTTCTCTGAAGAGATGGAATCGGTGTACCGCTTCTCTTCGTTCTTTTTGAGGGAGTCGAGGAAGTATGCCTGATCCTCGGCTGCGACCTTGTTGAATTCAGCTCCCTGTGCAAATGCCTCTGCCCTGGCTGCCGCCGTCTTTGCCGCCTTCTTCTCCTGGAGGGAAGTGACTGCGGTGAAAGAGAGCTGCCACAGGCAGGCGATTGCGAGCAGAATTGCTACAAGTCTGATTGCTCCTTTGCTTTGCATAATTTATACTTAATTGAATATTTTTCCAAATTAGCTCGCAAAGGTAGCATTTTTATCGGAATAAACCAATTTGGAATTGCAGGAATAATTGTATATCTTGCAAAATCAATTGAAAAGCATCGATTATGAAAAGATTTTGCCTCATTGTCGCCGCGTTTGCCGGCCTGACCCTTGCGTTTTCATGCGGCAAGAACGCCATTAGCGCCGACGGTTATGCCAACCAGGGTGCAGCAATTTCCAAAGCTCCGATTTCGCCTCAGGAGCAGAAAGAAAAAATTGAACAAGCCGGCATCGAATTCATGAACATGATAGACGTGGACAACTGGAAATCCACGGCTGATTTCCTTGCTGCCCTCGCTGCGCATTTCTCCGAGCTGCAGGAGGCGAATCCCTATGCCCTGGACGCATTCGAAGACTGGGCGCAGGAGGCCGAAGAAGCCATGCGCAAGGGCAACGTCACCGGAGGCAAGGCGACAATAAAGACGACCGTAGCCCTCTCGAAAGTCTCCAAGGGAACCTTTACTGAGACAGACGGTGAGTTCGAGTACTCTTTTGGCCTGTCGGGAGTCAAAATAATCACCTATGTAGACGGAGAAACCGTTACCATAACAATAACCAACGGAGCAGACGGCAAGGAATTCGAGGTGAGCAGCAATCACTGGGCGTCTGAAGGCGACTGGGATTACGAATACTTCGACGGGGAAGACGTCACGGAAATAGACGAGACCGTCTGCCTCAAGGCTCCCGCCTGGGTGAACGTGGAAATCAAGGAAGGCTCTCGCCTGCGCCTGGGCTGGAAGGTCAACCTCAACTTCTCCGATTCCGACGGCAACGGAAAGCTGGAATTGGAGAAAGACCGGGCGGAAATCGACACGGAGGTCAAGTTCGACGACTACGTGATAAACGCGAGCGAGAAATACTATGTGCAGAAGGGCTGGGCCTATACCGAGACCGCCTCGACGCTCACCAAGGGTGGCAAGCTGATTGTCACGGAGGCGTTTGAGGGCAGCGGCGAACTGGTCGGAAATGCAAACGGCAGATATTCTGTAAGAGAACCTCAGGCCGGCAAGGCTGCGATAGACGTCCTGGGCAAGGTTCAGGCCAAGGGAACGATTGATTACGCCAAGATGTCGGAGGTCCTCGAGGAACTCGACCCGCGTTCCGAAGACGACTATGTCAATGGCGTCGAAAAGATGGAAAAGTACATGGACGTGGCCGTCTACTATGACCGGAAACCCGGCCGTCAGGCCTGGATAGGGCTGGAGCCGTTCTATGACGAGTACAACCGCGCTTGGACCTACAGCCCCGTAATCCGTTTTGCTGACGGCACTTCCTATGCGTATGACGAATTCTTCGGCAGCGAAGAGTTCGAGGGCCTGTTGAATGCCCTTAATGAATGGGAGCGCAGTGTCCAGGATTATTTCAGCTCCGGCAGGTAAGAAGTTTTCCTGTCTGATATGGTCTGTGCTTGCACTCCTGTCCGTGTGCGGGAGCCTGCAGGCACAGACCGATTCTTTGCTCCTGCGCGAGTCGGTGCTGACAGGGCGCCGGAACGAGTCCATCCTGCAGGTGTCGGACGATGCGCTCCGCCTGTCTGCCGGCAAACTCACGACTATGCCTATGCTGCTCGGCAGTTCCGACCCTGTGCGCATTGCCCGGTATCTTCCCTCAATGCAAGCCTCCACGGAACTCGATTACGGACTTCATATACAAGGGAACGACCATTCGCACAACATCGTATCCTCCGGCGGCGTACCCATCTATGGAGCAGCGCACCTGCTGGGTATATATTCGGTGTTCAATCCCTCCCACTTCGGGTCATTTTCCTATACCACGTGGGCTTCCGGCAGCAACCGGCTCGGGGGCGGACTCGACATGGAATTGCCGCAGGAGTTGCGGAGCCGCACGGGAGGGGAATTCTCCCTTGGCCTGCTTTCCGCCCAGGGCAGCCTGCATGTGCCCATCGGGAAAAGCACGCTGTCGGTATCGGCCAGGCGTTCGTTCGTGAACCTGGTTTACGGGCGTTTCCTCAAAATAGGGCAGATGCCGCTGGGTTACGGTTTCACCGATGTCAACCTGACCTGGCAATGGCGGCCTTCCGCCCGCGACGCCGTGTGGATTGACGGCTACTGGGGCGACGACGCAGCCCGCCTGAACTCGGCCGGCGGGGCCTATGCCATCGACCTCAAATGGAGCAACGCCATGGGCGCCGTGCATTGGAAGCACGATTTCGGGAGCGCCGGAACCCTTCTGCAAACGGCTTATGCCACAAGGTATTGGCTGAATCCATGCCTCACCTATACCGGAATGGAAGTCACGGCGCCGTCGTCCTTGCTGACCGCCGGTTACAAGGCGGACTGGACCATGGGGCCCTGGAAGGCCGGGGTCGATTTCGCCGCTCACCGCGCACATCCGCAAGACGTCGACATCAAGGGCACCTTCGCGATGACGCACGCCTCCCAGCCCGTTCAGCACGGGCAGGAACTGTCCCTGTCGGCCGCTTATTCCCGGACTTTCGGGCCGTTTGGCCTGGATGCCGGGCTGCGCGGCATCCTGTATCACAGTCCGGACGGGCGCATTTTGCCGGACATCGGTCCTGAACTGATGCTGAGCTGGGATTTCTACGGCGGAGGCAAACTCTCGGCCCGTGCGGGAATCAAGCATCAATACCTTTCCCAGGCCGGCATTACCGATCTTGGCTTTCCATTCGAATTCTGGTTCCTTGCCGGAACGTACAATGACCCTCAGCACAGTTTCGGAACCACGCTCGCATATACGCTTCCTTTCGGGGGAGATTCGTTCCGGCTCACCGCAGAGGCATATTACAGGACGCTTCGTAACCAGGTCGAATACAAGAACGGCTTCTTCGACGTCCTTTATTCGCCACTGAGCCTTGATGCAGCTCTCCTGAAAGGGAACGGGCGGGCTTTCGGGGCCAGTGTCATGCTCCAGAAGACAGCGGGCAGGCTGACCGGCTGGCTGTCCTACGCCTGGGGTCGTTCGCTCAGGCGTTTCGAAGGCATGCCGTACGAGCTGCCGTCGGCCCATGAACGTCTGCATGAAGTGGACTTTGTTGCTTCCTATCATACCGGCAGGTGGACATTCGGTCTCACCTTTATCGCCGCAACCGGCAATCCTTATACGCCGCCCGTGGCCCTGTATATGCTGTCAGGCCGCGTCATGGTGCAGTACGGAGAACACAACAGCGCACGTTATACCCCTTACAGCCGCCTGGATGTGTCCGTAAATTATTTCTTTCGCAAGGACGATTCCGGCGAGAGGGGACTCAACTTCTCTGTCTATAACGTCCTTGGAGCCCGGAACGTGCTGTTCAACAGCCTTGTTGCGGACGACGAGGGTTTCAGTTACGCTCCGTCGGAAATCAACATCCGTTACATGCCTTCGATATGTTACTTCATAAAGTTCTGAAACGCTCCTGCCTGCTCCTGCCTTTCCTGGCGCTTTCGTGCGAGGGGGAAACTCCGCCCGCGCGCGAATCCCTTGTGGTGGAAGCATGGATTGAGTCCGGCGCGGCTCCGGTGGTGATTCTGAGCCGCAGCATAGTTCCTTCAGTGCAGAAGCTCAGCTTCTCAGACCTGGAACGGTACGTAGTGAAATGGGCCCGTGTCACGCTCAGCGACGGCGAGAGGGAAGTCGTTCTCACGGGAAAGACCTCCAGGAATCACATGCCGCCCTTTATCTATACTACCGGCCGCATGCTCGGGGAAGTGGGAAAGACATATACTCTTACCGTGGATGCGGATGACAGTCATTGTGTTGCAAGTACGGTAATACCGAAGCCTGCCGTTCTGGACAGCGCCACCCCCGTGCCTTACGGCGACATAGAGGACGCATGGCTCATAAAGGCCCGCTGGCGAGACGACCCCGGGGAGAAGAATGTCTATAAGTTCTTCACCAGGATACACGGCGTGGATTCCCTGTATTCCTTTGCGCGCATGAATTTCGTCGATGATGCATTGATGGCGGATGGCATCGGGGAGGTTTTCATCACCCCGTCCCTCAATATATACCGTTCCGACGCGCACTGGGGGCATTTCATTTCCGGGGAGACGGTCAACGTCAAATTCTGCACAATGGATCCGGCCTGTGCCCCGATCATGGAAAGCATGGAGGACGCGATAACCGAGACGGAGTTTCCCATTTTCGTGACCAACCGCAACCTGCCCTGCAACGTTTCCGGCGCCCTGGGTTACTTCATCGGCTACGGACGCACCGATTATACCGTCAGCATTCCATAGCAGTCACGCTGCCAACGGGACGAATTCTGTCCCGTTGGCAGCAATTATGCCCGATTTTGCTCCTGACGTGTCGAAATTCGTCCCGTTGGCGGCACCGTCGTCTGGACCGCGTGGGAGAAACTCAAATAATAAACTGGGCTATTTCACCCCTTTTGGATCAAGGGCGAAGAAAGCCTTTGCGCTCTCTACGGATTCGGTTCTTCTGATGAGCTTGAAGCGGCCGCCCATCAGTTTTTTCTCTTTGCCGTTGCCGTCCTTATACATCACCGTGAAACCTCCCTGGTTGTACGACTCGCTGAGAGCGTTCTCAAAAGTCAGAACTCCGGATTCCGTTTGATATGCTGTGCCCTTTTGGTCTTTCAGCACTATCTGGTCGCCGGAAAGATAAACCGTCCCGTCCGGGTCGACACCCTTTTTCGGTATCAGGAATCGTATGGACTTGAAATATCTTTCATATTCATCCAGAATGCCGTCGAACTGGGCCGGATACGGCATTACCACCGCCGCTATCTCCACGGTATCACGGATGGAAGCGGAGGCGAAGCCCACCTGCCCGGAGTCTTTGCTTCGGGCATCCGCCGGTTCGAAGTAATACAAATGAGCAAAGCTCAGCTGGTGAGACAGAAAGATATTTGTGTACTTTGTTATATCCTGGATATACATCATTCCATTTGAGTAAAAACCAAGGCTGTTGTCAGCAATTGTTTCCGGCGCTTTTTGATTAAACGGATAATTAACGTCGGTAAAGATATTCTGGGGACTGACTTGCAGGTCCTTTTTTGAATCCGACAGACACCCGCTTACAGGCAGTAAGGCCAAAACTGCCGCCAGAAGTGTTTTTCCATTGAACATATGTTTCTGAGTCTGGTATCTTCGTTATAGTTAAATCGGAAAGTATCGGGTATAATAGTCTACTATGCATTCGTCATTAAAATCTCCCGACCGTAATTTGAAGCATCCGTCTGTCAGTTGCTCCGTCTCGCCGGACAGGGTTTTGTACGTTACGACAAAAGTACCACGATTATATCCTTTAGGCGTAAAAGGGTCCAAAAACTCAATTCTTGCATACGACACTTCATTCCGCGTCTTTCTCTGATCGAACAGGGCCACACTTTTGCCGTCCAAGATTATAGGCTTATCGGAATCAAACATGTCTTTGCGAAACAAAAAAGCAATTTCGCTAAAATAATTCATATTATGATGACTCAGATTACCATAGAAAGAATCTGGCCAAGGTGCTATTATTGACGATATAATCACCGTGTCACGCTCTGTATCACAGAATTGTCTTGTAAAATAGTAAAATTCGGGACTTTCGAAGATTGATCTATGTGCCCTGAAAGGTTGACGATAGCATATTCCGCCTGAAAAGAAACCTAAGCAATTATCATAGCTCGTATTGGTTATGACATCATTAAAAGGGTTTCTTGAAGATGTGTTCTGGCGGGCGGGAGTGTCAATATCACCTTCTCTCAAAAACGTCCGTGTCCGCTCAGCAGCCTGTTTAATCGCCAGATCAATCGAATCATTAATCAACTGGCATCCGACAATCAAGTACAATGATAACAACAGGTTAAAAAAGCGAATAATCGTTTTCATATTATTTCAGCAGCAGAGTCCAATTAATAGTCATAATCGCCAGCTTCTTCTTTCGCGTCGTTGTCATTGGCGTAGAGGTCAGGGAAATACTTTTGGTAAAGATTTCCGTTTAAACCGTCATAGGAGGGAGGTAATAGTTTGAACCGGCCGTCTGTCAATTGCGCTGTCTCGCCGGACAGTGTTTTGTATGTTACCTCAAAAGATCCGTGATTATAGCCATAATAATCAAATTTATTATTCCAAGGCCGCGGCGCAAAGGGGATGAGGCTCCGAACCTTCTTAAACACTGCTGCCAACGTGCCGGAATTCGTCCCGTTGGCAGCGATTATGCCCGATTTTGCTCCTGACGTGTCGAAAAACGTCCCGTTGGCGGCACACGTGTTGCAGAGCTGAGGCCCCGGCCTCTATTTCCCGTTGAACACTCCGGCGAAAAGGACCGTTCCGATAGAGCGCTCGGCAATGACGAACGCGAAGGGATGGTCGGCAGCCAGTTCTTCCGGAAAGGCAGTTTCCGGCCTCTGGCCATTTACGTCTTCCGGGGTAGGTACATCCATCCCGTAGACGTTAGGCACAGCATTCTCAGTACCGGTCCTGCCTATGGAAAGTTTGGACTTGTGTATGAATTTGTCCAGCCTGAATCCTTCAATACCGTCGG
This sequence comes from uncultured Bacteroidales bacterium, assembly GCA_946614205.1. The sequence continues at coordinate 11,102 of CAMOGR010000161.1, forward strand.
TGCAGGAGAACTCGCCGTTGCTGGCCGAGAAGGCCTTTCCGACTCCGGCAAGTGCGAGAGCGGCGCTCATGTCGTACTCGTTTTCCGTTTCTATCTCGGGGAAGCGGAACCTGACGCCCTGCATTGCCAGGCCGGCCCTGGCGTTTTGCCATTCTTGAGCCGTCATGGACGACAGCACTCTTCCGAGTCCGTCATCGTCCTTTGGCAGCAAGACGTAAAACGCATAATCCCACTGACGTCCAATTTCCACCATGGCAAGCAGGTAAGTCTCGCGTTCGGAAATGCAGATGGCCTTTTCAACTTCAAGATAGGTCATGCTCCTGTCAGAGTCTTTCGCCTTGAATGCTCCCTCGGAGGTGTGCATGCCACCTATCGTGGGTACGCACCATCCGGCATTGAAGTACAGGGCGCTCATCAGTACGGAGGAGGCCTCGGGATTAAGTGCAGTAAGGAACCCCGGGATGTATCCGCCGGTCCTGTCGCGGCACCATGAGTTGACCTGCTCTATAGCGTCGGCCGGGTTGCTGAAGGCGCCGGAGGCAACCAGCGTGCCGTAGTCTTGTTCGGCCGTTTTGCTGAAAGACTGCTTGACATTGAACCTGTCGTTGACGAGGAGCGCATTCGCCAGGGTCACGTCCACAGTGCTGTCTTCCGTGGCCAGTTGGCCCAGAAGGACGCGGCTGTATTCGTTGAAGTCTGCCAGCCCCTTGCTTATGTCCAGGACGTCGGCAATCTCGCGGTACGATTCTCCCGTGGTTCCGTTGGAGAGGAGTCCGATAGCATACTGCACGCTTAGAGGGGAGAAAGCAAAACTGTTATCCTCCTCCCCGTTCAGGACGTCCAGAAGCCTGAAGGCGAGTTCGTTTCCGCTGTTGACATAATGCATCTGCTCAGCCGTGAGGCTTTGCTGAACTTCCCTGGTCGCGTCTTCGGGAATCCCGGATTCCGGGCCAGCCACATCCGGCGACTGGCGTGCCCCATTCGTACATGCGGCTGCAGCAGCAGCCAGCAGCAGGATAAAGAACAATCTGTGTTTCATGGCGTTATCTTTTTAATGGTGAATATTCGATATCATTTCAAGGTCCGTCGAGAAGGACAGGTAGATGGTGTCGCCGAAGACGCAGGCGCGGATGGGAACGATGGCGGGCATACGGGGACCGCCATTGACGTTTTCCGCCTGACGGATAGGAATCTCGGTCGGGGTTTGGGCTTTGACTTGAGGAATGAGTGACAGCATTGCAACAGCCGCCAGAAGTGATGAAATGGTCGTTCTGAATTTGTTCATAAAAAGCGGTTTTTAGTATTTCAAATTTACTGATTCTTGATATTCAATCCAAAAAAATAGTTTGCAATTCGAAAATGTAATAAGTTGATTATTAGAAGTTTGAAAATAAAAAATTTGCAGCTTCCTTAAAATCTTTGCAATGCCCTTGAAATGCCCTATATTTACATCACATTTTTGTTCCAAAAGATGAAGAAAAGCAGGTTTATTCTTTTTGCCCTGACACTGTTGGCGATGTCTTGCCATAGTACCGAAACACTTGAAAGGCTGGGGTCAATAGAAGGGTACATCCAAGACGATCCTGCGCAGGCGCTCAGCGAACTGTCGGCCATTGACAAATCTTCCATAGTTGGAAAGGAAGACAGAGCTCTTTACTCCCTTCTGTACTCTATGGCCTTGGACAAGAATTACATTGATATCTGTTCCGACTCCCTTATTGTTGACGCCGTAAGGTATTATTCCGGACACGGGAGCCGCCGCCACAGATTCCTGTCATATTATTACCTTGCAAGAGTACAGACTAATGCGGAGCTTTATCCGGAAGCAGTCAAGTCATGCTTGCGCGCTGAAGCTTCAGCCGGGGACGGTGGCGCAACGGATGATTACAAGGCCCGCCTGTATTCACAGATGGCAGAAATCTACCTGAAACAGTTTGCTCTCGACAAAGCAATCGAATCATCCAAAAATGCCCGGGCTATATCCGTACATCTTGACAATCCTCAGTTCTATATTCATAACAGTCTTGATCTTGCAAGCCTTCTGGCGGCAAAGGGCATGAGTGAAGAGTCACGCAGTATTGCCGACTCCCTCGAAACATGGATTGGAGAAAAGGGCCTTGATTGTCCTCCCGCCTTTTATGAGACAGTATTGAGGATTGAGGTTGACCGGAAGCCTGTCGACACGGCGAGAATCAGCAAATTGTATGATGGCTACAAGGAATCCGTTGCAGACAATGGCCTCAGCGAGAATCCCGTTACCGTCTGCCGGGTGGAATCTGCCCTGGGGAACTATGCCAAAGCACGGGACGCTATTGGTGCGGCCGTAATCAATGCTGGCGATTCATTCGCGGCAGCAGGGTTGTACTCCACACTCTCGCGCCTTCATGAGGGCCTCGGGGAATATGAGACCGCACTTGAATACCGCTACAAATATGACGACATTGTCGAGGGACTCCACCAAAGCGTGTTCAATAACGATGTCCGCTTTCTTCAGGAACGCTATGAGGCGGAACGCAAATCGCACAGGCAGGATATCATACGTTATATTCTCGCGGCTGGCATAATTCTGCTCATAACCATCGTCCTTGCTGTTATTCTTCGTCAGAGACAGAATAAAAAAGAGTATGAACGATCCCTGATAGAAGCACAGTTGGAGTACAACCTCATCTCGCGGCTACTTGAAGAGAAAGAGAATACCGCAGGAGTTAAAGATATTCTTGAACAGCGCCTGAAAGCACTTCGCCCGTTCATTGGACCAGGAAGTTACACGGCCAAGGCTATAGTAAAAAGAAACAGCTCAAAGGATATTTTGGAATCAATCGGTTTCCTGTGCGCGCTGACGCATCCCGGATATGTAGACGCCCTGTCAAAATGCGATTTGACACCAGAGGAAATCGGTATATGCGCACTTTATGCCTATGATTTCCGGCCGAAGCAAATGGCAACGATTATAGGGGAAAGCAGCCTCTATCACAAGAATTCGGTCATTCGCGCGAAAATGAAAATCTCCGGCACCAATTTAACGACAGTGCTTGCCAAGATTTTTGAGGAAACCGAGAATCGCAGTTAGTTGGGACTGATGTATGGATGCACTACGGAAGGAGGTCGGTGAAGTTGCCCCTATTGTCGATGAGGGCGCATTTATTTCAAAGCTTGAATTGCTTCGTCAGAAAGCCCCGTAGTTGATGAAATGGTCGCAACAGGGACTCTCGCTTCTTTCAGTTTCTTGGCTACCTGCTCAATTCCCTGTTCAATTCCTTTCTCGATGCCCTTCTCGACACCCTTTTCGAAGCCGGCCTCGGCCCCTTTAGCATAGAACTCCTGGGCGATTTCCTGACGGTCTTCGTCGGTGAGGTATGAGCGAACGTCGTTGTCGAACATAGAGCGAAAATATTGAAGTTTGTCTTGGTCCGGAATGGGCGACTGGCGGCTGGACTCGAAAATCGGGTCGTACTTGCCGCCGTACCGCTCCGGTCTGCTCGCAAAATTACTCATATTTTGCAGAATATCAAACCAGACTTCGACATGAGTCGCGGCAGACACCGGCAAAAAACCACCGCCGGTGTACCTGGGCGGTACTCCGGCGGCATAAGTTGAAAACAGGCGGTACGCTAAAGGTTCCTCAGCAGGTTGTTCAGGTTGACCCTCTTGTCGATGAGGGCGCGCAAGTCTTCGATTTTCACGCGCTCCTGGGTCATGGTGTCCCTTTCGCGTACGGTGACGCAACCGTCCTCGAGACTCTGATGGTCGACGGTGATGCAGAACGGGGTGCCGATGGCGTCCTGGCGGCGGTAGCGCTTGCCGATGGAGTCTTTCTCCTCGTACTGGCAGTTGAAGTCGAATTTGAGCTCATCCATGATCTTCTGGGCCAGTTCGGGCAGACCGTCCTTCTTGACGAGAGGCAGCACGGCGGCCTTGACGGGAGCAAGGGGAGCGGGGATGCTGAGCACCACGCGGGTCTCGCCGTTCTCGAGCTTCTCCTCCTTATACGAGTGGCTGAGGACTGCCAGCACCATGCGGTCTACGCCGATGGAAGTCTCCACCACGTACGGAGTGTAGGCGGCACCTTCCTCGGGGTCGAAGTATTCGATTTTGCGGCCGGAATACTGCTGATGCCTTCCGAGGTCCCAGTTGGTACGGCTGTGGATGCCTTCCAGCTCCTTGAATCCGAAGGGGAACTGGAATTCGATGTCGGTGGCGGCATTGGCATAGTGCGCGAGTTTCTCGTGGTCGTGGAAGCGGTAGTTCTCCGCGCCCATGCCGAGGTTCACGTGCCACTTCATGCGCTGCTCCTTCCACTTCTTGAACCACTCGAGTTCGGTTCCGGGCTTGATGAAGAACTGCATTTCCATCTGCTCGAACTCCCTCATGCGGAAGATGAACTGGCGTGCGACTATTTCGTTGCGGAAGGCCTTGCCTATCTGGGCGATGCCGAACGGAATCTTCATGCGTCCGGTCTTCTGGACGTTGAGGTAGTTGACAAAGATGCCCTGTGCGGTCTCGGGACGCAGGTAGATGGTGTTGGCGCCCTCAGCGGTGCTGCCAATCGAGGTGCTGAACATCAGGTTGAACTGCCTTACGTCGGTCCAGTTGCATGTGCCGCTGATAGGGCAGACGATGCCGCAGTCAACGATAATCTGCTTGTACTCGGCAAGGTCGTTTGCGTCTTCCGCTTTCTTGTAGCGCGCGTGTACCTCATCCCACTTGGCCTTCTCGCGGAGCACGTTGGGGTTGGTGGCCCTGAACTGCTCCTCGTCGAACGACTCTCCGAAGCGCTTGCGTCCCTTCTCCACCTCCTTGTTGATTTTCTCTTCAATCTTGCCGAGGTAGTCTTCGATGAGGACGTCGGCGCGATACCTCTTCTTGGAGTCCTTGTTGTCGATGAGGGGATCGTTGAAGGCCCCGACATGGCCTGAGGCCTCCCAGATGCGGGGGTGCATGAAGATGCAGGAATCGATGCCCACGATGTTCTCGTTCAGGCGGGTCATGGCGTTCCACCAATACTGCTTGATGTTGTTCTTGAGCTCGACGCCCATCTGGCCGTAGTCGTAAACGGCGGCCAGGCCGTCATATATCTCGCTGGACGGGAAAATGAACCCGTACTCCTTGCAGTGTGCTACAAGCACTTTGAAAAGTTCGTCTTGAGTCATAATCAGTTATTTCCATTGTAGCGGCCAGAGTCTTTGAGCAGGCCGGTAATTTCCGTATTGAGGGCCCTCGCCGACGGCAGTTCGGACACGTCGATGTGCATGCGGTAGCGCCAGTGGTGGTTCGGGTCGGCGGGCTGGTTGATGCGCTCGTTTTCGAAGTCGGGACGGCGCAGGCGGCCGTCGAGCGCCACCCAGTCCTGCAGGGGGAAGATGGCGAGCATGGGCTGGCTCGACAGATGGTCCCACAGGGTGCGGCGCACCTCCCAGGGCTCCATGTCGCGTCCGTTCTGCTCTGCGAACTGCATGCGCAGGGTGGCCATGTCGTGGGAACTGGTCGCGCAGACGGCAAGGACCGGCCAGGGGCGTCCCTTGTCCAGGTTCGCCATCTCAAGCGACAGTATGCTTTCGTGCTCCATCACGCCGGGAACGCAGTCGGGAACCATTCCGAGGTCCTCGCCGCAGGCAAGCATTCCGGTGGCGTCCAGCAGTTCGGGGAGCTTGCGCTCGGCGTTGCGGCGCCACAGCTCGTCGTTGCGATGATAGAAGAAATCGTTATACAGGGCGCCGAAACTCTCCTGCTGCCACTGCGGCAGGTTGTAGGATTCCGGAAGGATGCGCGGCTGCACGCAACCGGGATTCCTGGGGTCGGGCAGGAACAGACCTTCGAGGGGAAGTCCCATCGCCTCAATCTCTTCCACGCGGTAGGGGAGTGCCGGGTTGAAGTGGCCCATGGAGCCGCTCTTGTATTCGCAGGGAATCTCCCAGATGCGGAAGAATCCAAGTATGTGGTCGATGCGGAATGCGTCGAAATATTCGCTCATCTTGCGCAGGCGGCTCTTCCACCATGCGTAGCCGTCCTTGGCCATTTCGTCCCAGTTATAAGTGGGGAATCCCCAGTTCTGGCCTTCTTCCGAGAAGAAATCCGGCGGTGCGCCGGCGCTCGAGTCGAGGTTGAAGAGCTGCGGATGGAAATGTGCGTCGGCGCTGTCGGCGCTTACGCCGATGGGGAGGTCTCCCTTGAAGTGGACGCCCTTGCCCCGGGCGTATTTTACCACCTGCGAGAACTGCTTGTCGAGGTGCCACTGAATCCAGCGCCAGTAGTCGGGTTCGACGTTGTCGCGGAGGGCGCAGAACTCGGCGTATTCGTCTAGCCAGTAGGCATTTGCCTTGACGAAGCGCTTGAATGCAGCGGAGGCGGTGTCTGCGGCTCCATGGTCTTCCCACGCCTTGCGGACGAGGGCCATTTTCTTCTTGAACACCTTGGGGTAGTCAAGCTCCGGCAGGGCGTTCAGCTCATTCCGGGCGCGCAGGAATGCGGCGTCCTCCTTTATTCCGAGGTCCTGCAGATGTATGTACAGGGGATGCAGAGCGAAGGACGAAATGGGACTGTAGGGGTACGAGTCCTTCCATTCGCCCTTGCGGGTGGTGTCGTTTACGGGGAGCAGCTGCAGGATGCACTGGCCGGTAGACGCGGCCCAGTCGACAAGGGGCTTCAGGTCGTTGAACTCGCCGATGCCGAAGTCGTCGTTGCTGCGGAGCGCGAACACCGGAATGGCGGTGCCGGCGCCGCGGAAGTTGGGCCTGTCGAAGATTTCTGCAGTGTGCTTGCGGACGAACGGGCATCCGGGAATGGTGCAGTCGTTCCAGTGGTCTTCGATTACGGGTGCGGGAACGCCGCTGTGGTGCTCCCACTCGCTGCGGGCGACGAGACCGTCACGCACGACTACGTAATAATAGTCCTTCAGTGCTGCTGCAGAGGTGTTTACAGTGGCTGTCCAGATGCCGTCGCCGCTCCATGTCATGGGGTGCTTGGCATCCTGGATGACGATGCTGAGGCTCTCGCCCCATGCAGTCTGGTAGTGTATCCTGAATGTGGTTTTCACTGTGGTTATAGTTTGTAATAGCTTCTCAGTATCGCCTCGAACCAGGAGGGGGGCAGAATAGCCTTGAGGAGTACCGACAGACGCTGCTCCAGGGTGGAAATGATGTACCTGTAGCGGGGTCTTGGATTCATGACTATCTTGCTTATCTTGCGGGCAAGGTATTCGGGCTTGAGTCCCGTCGTCTCGTCGTGCTCTATGCTGGCGAGGGACTTTGCGTAGGTCTTGTAGACCTCGTAGGCTTCGGGCGACGAAACGCTTTTGCGCTTGGCGGTGAAAGATGTTGCGAAGTCTCCCGGTTCAATCACTACGACTTTGATGTTGTGGGCGCGGACCTCCATGCGCAGGGCCTCGCAATAGCCTTCGATGGCGAACTTGCTGGATGAATACAGACCCTGGAACGGCAGGCCCATGAGGCCGCCTATCGAGCTGAAACAGATTATCTTGCCGCCTCCCTGGGCGCGCATCGCCGGGAGGACCCAGTGCAGGAAGCGCACCATGCCCATCCAGTTTACGTCCATCTGGCGCTCGGCGTCCTCGAGGGACGAGAATTCCAGCGGACCGCCTATGCCCATACCGGCGTTGTTGATGAACACGTCGATGCGGCCTTCGGCGTCGAGCACCTGCCGGACGGCTGCCTCGCAGTCCTCAGCCTTCTGTGCGTCGGCCTTTATATAATGGACGCCCGGCAGCAGGTCGCTTGCATGGCGATGGGTGCCATATACGGTATGACCTTCGCCGGCGAGCTGCTCGGCCATGGCGCGGCCGAATCCGGAAGTGATGCCCGTTATGAGGATAATCATATGATTTCCAGCTCCTTGAATATCTTGGTGAGCTTCTCCACCGCCTCGTCGACCTGCTCTATGCTATGGGTCGCCATGAGGGCGAAGCGGATGAGGACGTCCTTCTCGGGCACGGCGGGTGCGATGACGGGGGTGATGAACACTCCGGCCTCGTAGGCCATGCGTACCACCTTCATCGCCTTGATGGTGTCGCGTACGAACAGCGGGATGATGGGGGACTGGGTGTGTCCGGTGTCGAATCCTGCGTCCTTGAAGGCCTTCTGCGCGTGGCGTGTGACCTCCCAGAGGTGCTCGCGGCGCTCGGGCTCTTCTATCATGATGTCCAGGGCCCGGGATGCGGCGGCGACCGCTGCGGGGGTCATGGAGGCGCTGAATATCAGGGTGCGGGAATTGTGCTTGAGGTAGTTGATGACCTCGTGGTCGCCTGCGATGAATCCGCCCAGGGAACCGAAGCTCTTGGAGAACGTACCCATGATGAGGTCCACCTTGTCGGTGAGGCCGAAGTGGCTGGCGGTGCCGGAGCCGTTCTCGCCGATTACGCCGAGTCCGTGGGCGTCGTCAATCATGAGGGAGGCGTTGTACTTGTCGCAGAGCTCGACGAGCTTGGGGACGGGAGCGATGTCGCCCTCCATGGAGTAAACTCCGTCTACCACAATCAGTTTGGGTGCGTTGCGGGGAGTGAGCCAGAGTTTCTTCTCCAGGTCGGCCATGTCGTTGTGGCGGAACTTGCGGACTTCGCTGAAGCTGAGCCGGCTGCCGTCGATGATGCAGGCATGGTCGAGGGCGTCCAGGAAGATGAATCCGCCGCGGAAGCCCAGGCATCCGACTACTCCCAGGTTAACCTGGAATCCTGTGCTGTATGTGACGGCCTCCTGCTTGCCGGTAAACTTGGCAAGCTTGGCTTCCAGCTCCTCGTGGATGTCGAGCGTTCCGTTGAGGAAACGGCTTCC
>CAMOGR010000162.1 GCA_946614205.1 uncultured Bacteroidales bacterium
TGCGGCGGGTCTTTTCGGCGTTCAGGCCGAGAGTTTCGCTGAGGTGCCAGGAGATGGCTTCTCCCTCGCGGTCCTCATCGGAAGCCAGCCAGACGACGGTCGATGCGTCGGCAAGTTTCTTGAGGTCGCTGACGACTTTCTTCTTGTCAGCGGGAATGACGTATTCGGGCCGGAACCCGTCCTTTATATCTATACTGAGGCTTTTTTCCTGCAGGTCGCGGATATGGCCGAAGCTGGAGCGGACCACAAAACCCTCTCCCAGGTACTTCTGGATTGTCTTTGCCTTCGCAGGTGACTCTACTATAACTAAATTCTTTTCCATAAATCTTCGAATTCGGCCACAAAGTTAAGGGCTTTTTCCGAATTTTCCCTAATTTTGTGTTTTCAAGTATTGGAAATGACTGACAAGACAAAGAAGAAAATAGCAAAATGGTTCTGGATACTGCTTGTGACTCCGTTCGTTGCGGTATTCCTTGTGCTCCTGTGCGTGGGTCTGTTTGCCAAACTCCCTTCGTTTGAGGAACTTGAGCACCCCGACAACAAACTGGCAACCCAGGTCATCGCCCAGGACGGCGAGGTTCTCACCACCTTCCACATCGAGAACCGCACCTATGTCTCCTACGACGAACTGTCCGAGCACCTGGTCCATGCGGCCGTAGCCACCGAGGACGCCCGTTTCTACAAGCATTCCGGCATCGACATGAAGGGCCTTGCGCGCGTCATCGTCAAGACCCTGCTCCTTCGCGACTCCAGCCAGGGAGGAGGCTCCACGATTACCCAGCAGCTCGCCAAGACCCTCTATCCCCGCGAAGAAAAGCAGAGCAAGCTTTCCCTCGTCATCACCAAGTTCAAGGAATGGATTACCGCCGTCCGTCTCGAGAGGGACTACACCAAGGACGAGATAATCGCCATGTACCTCAACTCCATCTTCTTCGGAAGCGGAGCCTTCGGCGTCAAGGCTGCATCGGAGACCTTCTTCGCCAAGGAGCCCGACGCCCTCAATATCCAGGAGAGCGCCATGCTCGTGGGCATGGTCAACAAGCCTACCCGCTACAATCCCGTGCTCAATCCCGAAAACGCGCTTACCCGCCGCAATTTCGTGCTTGGCCAGATGGCGAAGGCGGGATATATTTCCAAGGCCGAACGCGATTCCCTCCGCACCCTGCCCATCACTCTGGACTATCATGTGATGGATCACAACTCCGGCCACGCTCCTTACTTCCGCGACATGCTGCGCCGCGACATGAACGCCCGCAAGCCCAAGAGAGCCGATTACCAGTACCCCGAGGACTTCTCGGCCGATTCGCTCCGCTGGGCTACCGACGCAATATACGGCTGGCTCTCGAAGAACAAGAAGCCGGACGGCAGCTCCTACAATCTCGACAAAGACGGCCTCCGCATCTATACCACAATCGATTACAGGATGCAGGTCTTCGCCGAGGAGGCTGTCAGGGAGCATCTCGGCGGCTACCTCCAGAGTGCCTTCAACCGTGAGCTCAAGGGCAAGCGCAACAAGCCGTTCGCCAACGACATAGACAAGGCGACCGTAGACCGCCTCATGTCGCAGGCCCGCCGCTGGAGCGACCGCTGGCGCATGCAGAAGAAGGCCGGCGTGTCCGAGGCCGACATACTTGCAAGTTTCGACAAACCCGTCAAGATGAGGGTGTTCTCCTGGAACAAGAAGGGTTACGTGGACACCACCCTCACCCCCAACGATTCCATCCGCTACTACAAGAGCTTCCTGCGCTGCGGCTTCGTGGCCATCGAGCCCGGTACCGGCAACGTCAAGGCCTTCGTGGGCGGTCCCAATTACCGTTATTTCAAGTACGACAACGTCAGCCAGGCCAAGCGCCAGGTGGGCTCCACCATCAAGCCCTTCCTTTACACCCTGGCAATGCAGGAGGGCATGACGCCCTGCGACCGCGTGGTCTGCACGCCCCAGACCTTCATCAACTGGGACGGCTCCACCTGGACGCCCCGCAGTACCGACAAGAAGGAAATCATAGGCCAGACCGTCACCCTCAAATGGGGTCTTGCCAACAGCTCCAACAACATCTCCGCCTTCCTCATGAAGCAGTTCGGCCCGCAGGCCATGGCCCAGATGATGCACCGTATGGGCATCCACAGCCATGTGGACGAGGTGTACGCGCTTTGCGTCGGCCCGGCCGACATCGCTCTCTACGAGATGGTGGCGGCGTACAACACCTTCCCTTCCAAGGGCGTGTATTCATCCCCCTTGTACGTCACCCGCATCGAGGACAACCAGGGCAACGTGCTCACTGAGCATACCAACACCAAGTACGAGGCGATCAGCGAGTCCACCGCATTCCTGATGGCCAACCTCATGCAGGGAGTGGTCAACGGAGGCACCGGCAGCCGCCTGCGCTATGCGTACAACCTCAAGGGTGAGATTGCCGGCAAGACGGGCACTACCAACGACTGCTCCGACGGCTGGTTCATAGGATATACGCCCAAGATTACCGCCGGAGCGTGGATAGGCGGCGAGGACCGTCAGATTCACTTCAATTCCCTGGACGGCTCCCGCATGGCGCTTCCCATCTGGGGCATCTGGTACAAAAAGTGCGTCGAGGCCGGCATCTTCAGCGAGAGCGACACCTTCACCGCCCCGGCCAGCGTGAATTTCAGTCTGGACTGCAGTTCCACCGGCACGTTCCTCGGCGGCGACGAGGAGCCGGAGGAGCAGGAAACCCAGAGCAATCAGGAAACCGATTATTATTTCAACTGATATGTCAAAGTACAGTACGATAGCAGTCATCTACGGCAGCGATTCTTCCGAATGGGAGGTGTCGTGCCGCAGCGGGGAGTTCGTGGCATCTGCCATAGACGACACCCGGTACGACGTATACGAGATATTCGCACGCTTCGGCGTGTGGAAGCTCGTCGCCTTCCGCAAGAAGAATTCCATGCGCGTCCCCTTTCCCGAGGAGGCCCGCCCCGACGTTGACAAGAGCGATTTCTCCGTCTACGTACTCGGCGAAAAGGTCAAGTTCGACTTTGCCTACGTGGTGCAGCACGGCGCCCCCGGGGAAACCGGTCAGTTCGAGGGCTACCTCGAGATGCTCGGCGTTCCCTGCAGCACCTGCGATTCAAGTACCTGCTCCATCGTATTCGACAAATACGCCTGCAAGTGCTATATCCGCGAGCTGGGACTGGCCAAGTGCGCACCGGACGTGTATGTCCGCCACGGGATGGACCACGAGGAGACCAAGGCCCTGGTGGCCCGGAAGCTGCGTTTCCCCGTATTCGTGAAGCCCACCCAGGGAGGTTCGAGTTTCGGTGTCACGCGGGTTGTCAATCCCGACGAAATGGCGGATGCCGTGCGTTATGCCTTCTCCGAGAACGAGACTGTCCTGATCGAGCAGGGCATCGAAGGGCGGGAACTGACCTGTGCGGCTTATTTTGACGGAAAACAGGTGTCTGCCCTGCCCCTGATAGAGATTGTTTCTGAAAACGAGTATTTCGACTACGACGCCAAATACAACGGCCACAGCCAGGAAATCTGCCCGGCGCCCGTCCCCGACGACGTCCGCGACCTTGTGCAGCAGACAACCGCCAAGATTTATTTCCGCCTTGGGTGCAGGGGAGTCGTCCGCATGGACTACATCCTTGCCGAGGACGGACTCTATTTCCTGGAAATCAATACTATTCCTGGTATGACCAGCGCTTCCCTCGTACCCAAGATGGTGCGCGAGGCTGGCCTTTCGATGACTGAATTCCTCTCTACCATCATAGAGAACTCATAGTGCTTCTCTCGCGCTTCATACGCGAGGCGGCAACTTCGCTCGAGGCTCTGTATCCTCCCCGGGAGGCGCGGAGCCTCGCTGAGCGTCTGGCCCTTGACGTGCAGGGCGTGAGGCCCTATGACTGGGTGGTCCGGCCCGAACTTGAGGCGGCTCCGGAACTTTCCGCATGCCTTGAACGCCTGCTTGCCGGGGAGCCTCTGCAGTACGTGACCGGCGTCCAGGAGTTTTACGGGCGCACTTTCCGGGTCGGGCCCGGTGTGCTGATTCCACGTCCCGAGACCGAGATTCTTGTGCGCGAGGCCTGCGTGAGGGCTTTGCAGCTTACTTCACCGCGTGTGCTCGACCTTTGCACTGGCTCGGGCTGCATTGCCTGGAGCATCGCACTCGAGGTGCCGGGGGCCAGCGTGACTGCAGTCGACCTGTCTGATGAGGCTTTGGCGGTCGCCCGGGGGCAAAACCCCTGCGATTTGCACCCCGAAGGTGGCTCCGGGGCCGTCCCGGGTGCAAAAGGGGTGGCTTCTGCCCCCCGTTTCGTAAAGGCGGACGTCCTGGAGCCCCAGGAATATCCCGGCGGGCCGTTCGATGTCATCGTCTCCAACCCTCCTTACATACGGGAGAGCGAAAAGGCTGCGATGCACCGCAACGTGCTCGAACACGAGCCTGCGATGGCGCTTTTCGTCCCCGATGCCGACCCGCTGGTCTTCTACCGCGCGGTCGCCGCATGCGCCGTCCGCCAGCTGACACCCGGCGGCTGGGGCATGGTGGAAATCAACGAGGCCCTCGGAGTGCAGACCGCGGCCGTTTTCGAAAGCGCTGGGCTGGGAAAAGTTGAGATTCTGCCCGATTTTTTTGGAAAACAGCGTTTCGTTTCCTTCGTCCGGTAGCCCAGGGAGGCCTCTTTTGCACTTAAGCGTTGGAATTCGGAAGGAAACGGATAATTCTTCCGACCTTTGCAGCAAAACTGTACACGACTATGAAACGTTTTGCTTGCTTTGTTTTTGCTGCGGCCCTGTTTTCCTGTACGCAGCCTTCCGAAATCCTTCCCGAAGATAGTGGCGCAGAGCCTTTCGAACTGTCCGCCGGCGGCCTTGCCCGCATGTTCGCCTCCCTTCCGATGGAGCCTTCCCATCTGCGGGAGGTCCATGATGCCGTGGGCGCGTCTTCCTTCAACGGTTACGACGAGGAGTACACATTGGACAGGATGTTCGGCGAGCCCGGGGCGGGGGTGGGGCCTGTCACGCGGTCGGTATCGTACGAGAGGCCTCTCCGCGATTTGGTGAAGGAGTATCTTGAGGAGCATCCGGCCACCCGTTCGGGAGTCGAGGATATAATGGAGATGCTTTCCGCTTCGGGGTATCAGCTCTACTGGCCTTATTCCGAGGACTGGGACGGGGAGACTTATCCGGTGATTACCTTCGATCCGGGATTCGGTGCCGAGTCCAATTACGGATACGCTCTCGCACCCGGGCAGGAGGGAGCGGTCGTCGTTGATACTGTGGAAGTTACCGAGGCTATGGCCATGACACGCCCGGTATGGGTGGTCAATTCCAACGACGATTCCGCCTTTACTCCGCTCGAATTGTTCAAAGGCAAGCCGGCTTCCGTTGCTTCTCCGGCGGCGAGGCAACGCAAGCTCATGTTGCGGAGTTTCAAGATGTTGCGCAATTATGACAGCTGGTTCGGAGGAGCGAGCGAGTTTTTCGTCAAGTGCGGTAGCGTCGAGGGCTTTTCTGCCAGTACGGACGCCGAACTCAAACTATACTCTCCGAGCGTAACCGACTTCATGATTGTGGTAAAGCGCAAGTATGTGGGGCGGGACCTGCCTTTTGAGGCGATTCTGGTGACGGATTTCACCAGTCAGCTGGAGAAGCTTGCGTTCCTGATTGTCGAGGATGACGGCGGGACCAGGACCAACTGGAAGTGCGAGGCCGTGGTCAAGATCCAGTCCAAGTCTTATGGGGTGTCGCTGGACATTCCATACAACGAGAAGGATGACATAGTGTGGCGCGGGCAGCTCTCGGCCCGCTTTTTTGAAGAGGAAGATGTGGTTTACGGCCGTTTCGGCGACGTGGTCTGCTCGTTTGAACTTGAATGAAAATGTTATAACTATTGATTGAATTTTGTTTTTACGTATGATTGCGTTATCTTTGCCGGCATACAGTTTCAATATGCTTAAAACCGGTAATATAATAAAGATTGGAAACAGCAGGGGGGTGATTATCCCTTCATCGATTCTGAAAACCCTTTCTCTTAAAGAAAAGGATGAGGTGCGTCTTACCATTAAGGATGATGCTCTCGTCGTCAAAAAAATCGAGCCTGTAACAGGCCCTTTTACAGGGGCATTTGCCGAATTGGCTCCTTGGAAGGATGCCTGGGGTGAACGTGATTCGACTGAGATTGAGGAAGAATTGCGTGCCGGAGGCGGCACACGCGAAATACCTGAAATTTAATGGAGGATGCACAATACTTGCTGGACACTTGCATACTGATTGATGTGTTTGGAGGTCGTCGCGGATATCAGGAGAGGATTGGCAAAACCGGATTCTCACGTTTCGGAACCGCAATGATATGCGTTGCCGAATTGCACGTTGGTGCGTTCAAAAAGCAGGAAGAAGCATTCTTCCGTCAGATTGAATGGGTGATGAACAACTTTGCCTGCTATCCGGCAGATCCGTCGATATGCACTTACGCCCGTCTCAGAGCCGATCTTGAGAATGCAGGAATGCGACTTGCAGATTTTGATTTGCTGATTGCCAGTATTGCCATAGACAATGACATGACCCTTGTCACGCGGAACGCCAGGCACTTTGAGCGAATCCCCGGTCTCAAGCTGGAGGTGTGGGAATAGCAGATTCCTTCAGACCTGCGTCCAGTGTATCCTCACGCCGCTGCGTTCCATGCCGCGGAACCAGGTCATCTGGCGCTTGGCGAACTGGTGGATGGCTGTGGCGAGCTGAGTGCGCATCGAGGCGTAGTCGAGCTGGCCCAGCAGGTATAGCGTAACGAATTTATACTCAAGGCCATACCCTAGAAGGACCGATGGCTCCACACCCCTGTCCAGCAGTCCGCGTATTTCATCGATCATGCCCTCCTGCAGGCGTGCGTCCAGACGCGCGTCGATCCTCGCGTTCCGCACCTCCCGCGTGACCAGCGTCCCGATGAAGAAGGTCTTCGGAACGCTCCCCGTCCCATCGGGCTGCGGGGGTATAATGATTGAGTGCGGAGCAGACAGCGGCTTCCGTGTACGGAAGTCGTATCCGGAGGTTACCGCATTGATATACAGTCCCGTACCGCCACAGAGTATGGGTACCGCCCCGCGGGAGCGTATGTCTTCGTAGGCGCGGGCGAAATCTTCCTTGAAACGGAATACGTTGTAGCCGTCGCCCGGTTCTGCGATGTCGATGAGGTGATAGGGCACGTCGCCGTATTCGGAGAGGTCCTTCCCGGTCCCGATGTCCATTCCGCGGTACACCTGGCGGGAGTCGGCCGATATGATTTCACCCCCGAGGGAGCGGGCGAGCCCAACCGCGTATCTGGTCTTTCCCGACGCCGTCGGGCCGAGCACGCATACGAGTTCCGTCAGACCTTCAGACAAGCTGCGACGCAGGGCTTGAAGGTCGATTACTTCTGCCTCGGGAAGTTCGGCAATGAGATTCTTTACTTTTGGCATGTCTCTGACGGCATGTTTTCCGTCTCTTCAAGGGCGTGCCGCAGGAATTCCCGCAGAGAGTCGCCGAAGAGAAGCGGAGCGTTGTTGTTGTGAATTTCGGTAAGCTGCTGGCAGCGTTCCATATTGCCCATGAAAGTGTAGTTGAGCGCTATTGCGCCTCCTACGATGCCGCTTATCCAGTATCCTCCAAGCAGGTTTGCGACGGTGAAAGCGGCTGCGGCTGCATTGAGCAGAGCAGACGCGGCACCCTCGCCGTATGCCTCATTGTAGAAGTGTCCGCAGGGCGGCAGGAAACTTAGCACCATTGCGGCCACGCCCTCGCGTACCGGCGGATGCTGCCGGTAAAGGGCGAGCAGTCCGTCCAGATACGGACTCTCACCGTTCCAGCTTATGCAGCGTGCGGCCATCAGTTCCGATTCGTCGTACTTTCCCGCATAAGCGAGCGTGAGAGCGTGCAGAAGCAGTATTTCCTGGCTTGCAGGCTCCACTTCCGGCACCAGCGCCGCCGCCTGGGCGAATTCTCCTCCCAGGAAGAACATGAGTTCCTTGCGGTACAGCACGTCGTTGAGCTCCTGGGGCGTAAGGGCGAAAAGGCGTACGCGTTCAAGCGTTTCCGAGCCTTCCCTGTATCGTCCGAGCAGCTTGTAGCAGTCGGCCTTTGCGAGCAGCGCCTCGTTGGTGGTCTGCAGGTCGGCTCCGTCGAATATGAGTCTCTCATACCCGACAGCAAGAGCTTCCAAGTCCTGTGCGCTAGCGGAATACAGAGCGCAGAGGAATATGGATATTGTAAAGAACAGCCGTAGTCTGGGCATCTTTGAGTTTGGTTTGCTGTATGCTGACGGAAACGTAGCTTCCGTAAATGTTGCCGATGTAGAAAAAGGCGCAGAGGGCGCCCGGGACGATGGTTTTCCAGTCGCCGGGCCCGTCCTTTACCCAGTGTTCGGCGGTGATGGCTCCCAGCGCCCCCGTGATGAGGAACGCCGCGATGCCCTCGCCGAGATTGCCGGCGTAGACCTTTCCCAGGCCAGGCACTACGGCCGACGCCGCAGCAGCTAGCCACGGGCTTTTGGCCTTTTCCTCGTAACGCTGGGAATAGATGGCGGCGAGCTCCTTCTCGGGCTGCTGGAGGGCGAAGTCGCTGTAGCCGAAGTGCCGCGAAGCCTCCCTGAAGGCCTCACGGTCGTCCCTCAGCAGGGCGAGGCCAGCCAGCTGCAGGTTCTTGACCTCCTGATAATCACCGCTGTAGGCCTGCAGGCGGCCGACCGGTTCCAGATAATCCCCAAGGTGCGCCGACACCGCCGCCGAATAGAACAGCGACTTGTCTGCGAAAGGGGAGCCGGAAGGCACGGCCTTGAACAGTTTCTCCGCGGTTTCCAGTTCCTTGAGATTGTATGCCGTCCAGGCGCGAAGGTAAGTAAGGGTGTCTGAAGGGAAATACATGGCGTCCCGGAACAGCAGCGCCTTTGCGTCCGCCTTCAGTCCGTTGTCGATAAGGTACTCGACAAAGTCGAAATCGTCCGACGCCCAGGTGCTCTGGGCGGAAAGGAAGGACGCCGGGAACAGCGCCAGGGCAAGAATGACGGCAAGGCGTTTCATCTGCCGTCCCTCCCGTTGCGCCCGGGTGCGTATGCCTCGGGGCCTTCTTCTATCACGGGATGCTCTGCGTCGATCCTGGCGCCGGCCGTACCAATCTTGCTGTCCCTAATGATGCGGTCGGCCGTTGCGAATATTGCAGGAAAGAATCCTATAGTCTTTACCGCCTGCCGGAAGAACATATAATTCGCCGGCCTGTAGAAGTCCCTCCCGACCAGCTGGTTGCTGACGGCCCACGCCGCCTTCTCCACTCCGTTCGCCCCGGCCGGCGGGGTCTCGGTAATTATCTTTTCGTTGAAACTGCGGTTGAGGATGATATTCCTTTCATTGTGGTGTACGGCCGTGCTGTCTCCATCCTGTATATTTGCAGGCAGGAGCAACAAGGCCAAAACCAATGAAAGTATCATTGCGCCCCCTCCTCAAGCTTCATCGGCCTGGCGTCGGCGGGAACGGTAAAGTCGTAAGCGGGATCGTCCTTGTCGGGCTGGACGGAAGAATATATGGTACGGACGACCGAGGAGTCCCGGCCCTTGCCGTAAGTGATGTCGGTGATGCGCAGGGGCAGCGTGAAGCGCCCGAAAGTGTTGTACTCGGACAGGTACTTTCTGCTGAGGCACTTGCCCTCGGGGGAAGTGTATTCGCAATAGATGGGGAGATAATTCTCGTAAACTATCTCCACCCTGGGTTTCTGGGTATCCGGGGATGTGAAGACTTTCTTCAGGTACTCCCCGTCGCGTGAAGTTCCGGTGGCCTTGTAGCCGAAGTATCCCAGGCCAAGGTCGTCGATGTGTCCGTTCAGGTAAAGCATCAGGAGCTCGGTGGTGGAGCTCATGGAGTCGTCGATGCGGGTAAGGACTTCGTTGGTCGCAGGGTTATAGACCTGGATCTCGCCCTTCGCATTGGTGACGGTGAAATATTTATTTGGGGTACGGAATAATGTCACCAAGCGTCCATTGCGGTTGCAATAGACGCTTTTGGTGACAGTACTGACTTTTCCGTTGATGACGGTCTTGACCTCTACGTCTGCCGATACCTTACGCTGTGCGGAAAGGGGCAGGCAGGACAGGACCAGAAGCAGCGGAATGATTGCGTTTTTTAGAGCCACGCAATGAATTTGGGATTGTTGGCGAACTTGGCTATGCCGCTTCCGTCGGTCAGGCCTACGATAAGCATGATAAAATCTACCATGTCGAGGATGCCGAAGATTCCGCCGCCGGTGAACAGGTATGCAGCCCACATCCAGGGAGCGGTGCCGCAGTAGTGACGGTGAACTCCGCACCATCCGAGGAAGATGTTGAGGATGAGTGCAGTGGTGGCGTTGGGATTGGCAGCTGCGGTAACGGTGGCGTTGGCGGCAGCGGTGGCGGTTGCGGGCACCATGAAGTCTGCGGTGTAAACCTCGGTGGCGTTCTCGATGAGAGCGTCGATTGCGTTGTTGTCAACCTTGTAGCTGGCAGCGTTTGCGGAGAAGGCGATGGCCAGGACCGCGATGAGGGAAACGATTAATTTTTTCATAAGCACTTAATATTGGTTGATATTGATAGTTCCAAGGTCACAAATGTAAACAATAAAAATTAAAAAGTCAACCTTATGCCAGTATGGCGTCCGCCAGGGCCTCCAGCGCGGGGATGTCCGTCTCCTTCATCCTGCTGCGGATGGTGACGGAGGGCTCGACCACGGTGACGTCCTTCATCGCGCCGAGCATTTCCTTCATGACCCTGCCGGCGGAAGGCGCCCAGGAGCCGTTCTCCACTATGGCGGCCTTGCGGCGCTGCCAGCCTTTGATCTGCAGGCGGTGCAGGAAGTCGTACATCGGGGAGAACAGGCCGGCGTCGTAGGATGATGCCGCGAGTACAATGCGGGGGTAGCGGAAGGCATCTTCAACGTTTTCGGCTATGTCGGACCGGGTGAGGTCGCTGAGCACCACCTTGGGAGCTCCCTTGGCCTTGAGGATCTCTTCGAGTTTGCGGGCTGCTGCAAGGGTGCCTCCGTGTATGGATGCGCAAGCGATGAAAACACCGTCGGTTTCTGGTTCGTAGCGGCTCCAGAGGTCGTACAGGCGTATGTATTCGCCAAGATTGTCCTCAAGGATGGGGCCGTGCAGGGGCCTGATGGTCCTGATGGGAAGGGTGGCGGCCTTTTTCAGGACAGCCTGCACCTGGGGGCCGTATTTGCCCACTATGTTGAAATAATAGCGGCGCGCCTCGCAAGCCCAGTCTTCGTCTTCGCGGCCGTAGAAACCGCATTTCCCGAGGGCACCGAACTTGCCGAAGGCGTCTGCGCTGTAAAGGGCGCCGTCGGAGGGGTCGAAGCTCATCATTACCTCGGGCCAGTGGACCATTGGGGCCGCTATGAAGCGAAGGCTGTGCTCTCCGAGCTCCAGGGTGTCGCCTTCCTTCACCGCCAGCGTGCGGGCCTCCAGGGCGATGCCGTCAAAGAACTGCGGAAGCATCCTGAGCGCCTGGGCGCTTGCGACGAGCGTCATTGCGGGGAACCTGTCCAGCGCCCACGCGATGAGGGCGGAATGGTCCGGCTCCATGTGGTGGACCACAAGGTAATCGGGCTCGCGTCCGGCAAGGGCCTCCAGGAGATTCTGCTGCCACAGGGAGGCGTTCCTCGCGTCGGAGGTGTCCAGGATGGCGGTTTTGGAGTCGGAAATAAGGTATGAGTTGTACGAAACCCCCTCGGGGACTACGTACTGGCTCTCGAACAGGTCGATGCTCTCGTCGTCGGAGCCGATGTAGAAGACTTTTTTGCTAAGTTCACGTATCATAATGCAAAAATAGTTAATTTTGCGTTATGAACGAGAAAAAACGGGTCCCCCTTTGGAAGATATTTACCGTTTTTGCTAAAATCGGCGCTTTCACGATAGGCGGCGGCTATGCCATGATTCCTGTAATCCGCAGCGAAATGGCGCGACGCGGGTGGATATCAGAGGATGAACTCCCCGACATTGTAGCCCTCTCGCAAAGTGCTCCCGGCGTCATGGCGGTCAACATCTCCATCTTCGCCGGATACCGCCTGCGCGGCATCAGGGGCAGCATTGCGGCCACCCTCGGCAGCATCACCCCCTCGTTCCTGATTATCCTCGCAATCGCGATGTTCTTCACCGCATTCAAGGACAACCCTTGGGTGGAGAGGGCCTTCAAGGGCATCCGTCCAGTGGTGATTTCGCTCATTGCGGTCCCCATGGTCGACATGGCCCGCAAGTCCTGCACCACGTGGTGGCGGTGGCTGCTCGCCGTCGCCGCGCTGCTCGCCGTGGCTTTTCTGGGCGTATCGCCCATATGGATTCTGCTCTGCACCCTGGTGCTGGGCTTCAGCGTAACCTGGTTGAACGAACGCAGATGGAAACGCTGACCCTCCTTCTCCAGCTTGCCTGGACCTTCTTCGTAATCGGCGCCTTCACGATAGGCGGCGGCTATGCCATGCTGTCACTCATTCAGAGCCAGGTCGTTACGGTGCATGGATGGATAAGCGAGAGTACCTTCACCGACATAGTGGCCATCTCCCAGATGACTCCGGGTCCCATCGGCATCAATTCCGCCACCTATGTGGGCTATGAAGTCCTTTACGGGGCCACCGGACTGCACTGGATGGGCATCCTCGGCTCGGCCGTGGCCACCCTCGCCCTCATAGTGCCGTCGTTCGTCATCGTCCTTCTCATCGTACGCTTCTACACCCGGTTCAAGGGCAGCACCCTCTATGAAGGCACGATGGGATGGCTGAGGCCAGTGGTTGCCGGCCTTATCGGCGCAGCCGCGGTAATACTGATAGTGAAAACCACCTGGACGGGTTTCGTTCCCGAAACTCAGGTGGTAAGGGAAAATTTCACCGACTGGAAGAGCTGGGTGCTGCTCGCAGGGGCCTTTGCCGCGAGTATGTGGGGCCGGGTGAACCCGATAATCATCATACTTGCGGGAGCCCTTCTCGGGCTGGTCCTCTATTGATCCGCGAGGTTCCAGCCGTCCAGCTTCACGGTGACTTCTCCTGAGCCTTCCGGAGTCCTGCAGCTCAGAGTCCTGCTCTCTCCGGGCAGCAGGGAGAAGAAGTTGTCGGACCAGAGAGCCGCCGGAACCAGTCTGCCGTCGGGCCCGAAGGCCTTGAGTATGTTCTGATATGCAATGACGTCAGACTCGTTGGAGACCGTGACCTGCAGTCCGTCGCCGGTGCTCTCCACGCTCATGGAGACGTTTGCCTGCGGTAGCGCGCTCACGAAACCAAGGTCGGAGTATTCGGTTATGCGCGTGACGTACCAGTCGGGGTGCTCCCAGTCGTAGACGTTGTTCTTTTCGGGTATGCAGTAGAAGTTGTCGGCTACTTTGGCGCCCGCCTCGTCGCGCAGTTCGAGAGACACAAAGCAGGGGCCCTTGATGCCGCTGAACACCTTGAAGGGCTCGCGGAAGGCGAGGGGACAGGTCTTGGTCCGGGTGTCGATGAGCTGCGAATCAGGCCCGTAGATGCGCATGACGGCCTCCAGCGAGGTGTCTTCGAGCGCATCGTTCACTCCCCATACGCTGCCGTCGGCATAGTTGAACACCAGCTGCAGGGGCCGGCACGCTTTCTTGGCGCCGTAATAGCCTGCGGTGGGTACCAGATACCAGTCGTAGAGCTGCCAGTACATCGAC
>CAMOGR010000163.1 GCA_946614205.1 uncultured Bacteroidales bacterium
GCCGGTCTTGTCGGCCTGGATTATTTCTCCGGAGCGTTTGTTGACAATCAGAAGGTGGTTGTCCTCGAAGAGGATGCGGCTCTGAAGGTCAGAGAATTCCTCCTCCGTTATTTCCCTGTATATCATGTCGCAAAGGTAAACAGAATATGTCAGTTTGCAAAAAGGGGATTCTTGACCCGCTTTGGCTTTGCTTCGGACAAAAAAAAGACGGTGCTTTCGGGGCACCGTCAAATGACTATGAGGACAAACTGCCCGAAGGGCGGTCCGTTAGAAAATCAGGACGAAACAGAGCGCTGCCAGAAGGCCGCCTGCGAGGGGCCCGGCGACAGGAACCCAGCTGTATGACCAGCCGCTGCTGCGCTTTCCCTTGATGGGAAGGATAGCGTGTGCGATACGGGGAGCAAGGTCGCGGGCAGGATTGATTGCGTATCCGGTAGCGCCGCCCAGGGACATGCCTATGGACATGATGAGCATGGTGACAGGAAATGCGCCGAGGCTTCCCATGCCGAGCGTGGGGGTATTGCCCTCCGTTGCGAAAGCCATGATGACGAACACGAGAAGCCAGGTGGCTATCGCCTCGCAGAAGAAGTTGCGCCAGGGATTGCGGATTGCAGGCATGGTGCAGAACACTCCGAGTTTTGCATTGGGGTCCTCAGTGGCGTCGAAGTGATCCTTGTAGAAGATGTAAACGAGGATGGCGCCGAGGAAGCCTCCTATCATCTGTGCGCAGATGTAGGGGAGTACTTCGGCCCAGGCGAACTTGCCGGCTGCAGCAAGGCCGAGCGTGACTGCGGGGTTGAGATGGGCGCCCGAATAAGGGCCGGCAATGAATACGCCGCACATGACGGCGAAGCCCCATCCGAGGGTGATGACAACCCATCCTGCGCCAAGCCCCTTGGACTTCTGGAGGGTGGAACCGGCGACGACACCGTCACCGAGGAGAATCAGCACCAGCGTGCCGATTAGTTCGAACAGACATTTGGTAAGCAGTTCCATATGTTTTATTTGGTTAGTGTGCGTTGGATTGCCCGTTTCCAGCCGTCGATGGCGGCAGTCACGGCCTCCTTGGGTGCTGAAGGCCTGAAGGTGCGTTCCGCCTTCCAGAGGGCCTTGAGGGAGTCGATGGAAGCCCAGAATCCTACTGCCAGACCGGCCAGGTAGGCTGCTCCGAGAGCCGTGGTCTCCGTGACAACGGGACGCACGACGTCGGTGTCGAGGATGTCGGACTGGAATTGCATCATGAGGTTGTTGCGTGATGCGCCTCCGTCAACCTTGAGCGAACGGAGCGATATGCCGGCGTCGCGGCGCATGGCGTCCACTACGTCCATGGTCTCGAATGCTATGCCCTCGAGCGCGGCGCGGGCGATGTGCGCTGCCGTGGTGCCGCGGGTGATGCCGGTTATGGTGCCCTTGGCGTACGGGTCCCAGTAAGGGGCGCCCAGACCAGTGAGGGCGGGTACTAGATAGACTCCTCCATTGTCGGGGGCCTGAAGGGCAAGTGCTTCTATTTCAGATGATTGCTTGACAAGTCCGAGACCGTCGCGCAGCCACTGCACGATGGAACCTGCGACGAAGACGCTGCCCTCGAGGGCGTAGTTTACGGTATCGCCGATTTTCCAGGCTATGGTGGTGAGAAGCTGATTCTGTGAGCTGATGGCCTTGCTGCCGCTGTTCATAAGCAGGAAGCAGCCTGTGCCGTAGGTGTTCTTGACGTCGCCCGGCTCGGTACACATCTGGCCGAAGAGGGCGGCCTGCTGGTCGCCGGCAGCTCCTGCCACGGGTACGCCGCCAAGCAGGTTGCAGGTGCCGTAAACCTCGCTGCAGGAGTGTACCTGCGGCATCATCGATGCGGGAATGCCGAGCAGGTTGAGCAGTTCTTCGTCCCACTTGAGTGTGTGGATGTTGAAGAGCATGGTGCGTGAGGCGTTGGTGACGTCGGTGCAGTGGACGCGGCCGCCGGTGAGTTTCCAGATGAGCCAGCTGTCCACGGTGCCGAAACGCAGGCGGCCCTGCCTGGCGAGGTCGCGGGCGTCTTCTACGTTTTCGAGTATCCAGCGAATCTTTGTGCCGCTGAAGTATGCGTCGATGAGCAGGCCTGTCTTTTCCCGGATTTTCTCGGTGAGTCCGAGGGCCTTGAGGGAGTCACAGTACTCGGAGGTGCGGCGGTCCTGCCAGACAATTGCGTTGTAAACCGGCTTGCCGGTCTCTGCGTCCCAGACTATCGTGGTTTCGCGCTGGTTGGTGATGCCGACGGCTGCTATGTCTGAAGCATAGATGCCATTCTGTTCGAGTACGCCGAGCATGACCTCCCTTTCGCTCGCCCAGATTTCTTCGGGATCGTGTTCAACCCAGCCCGGTCGGGGAAAATGTTGGGTAAACTCCTTCTGGCTGACGGCAACGGGAGTGCCGTCATGATCAAAGATAATGGCGCGGGAACTGCTGGTTCCCTGATCAAGCGCGAGAATATACTTTTTCATATCAGTGATTACAAATATAATTCTTTTTGGTAAATTTGTGCCGCAAAACAAGTACTTTATTATGAAACATTTCTCCTTCTTCTCCGTTTTGGCTTGCTCCGTCCTGCTTCTTGCAGGCTGCTCAGCTTCGCGCAAAGCAGCCGTATCTTCCCGGACTTCTTTCCCGTCCCTGGGTCAGGGAGGTCGGATTGCGATAGTCGCTCACCGCGGTTTCTGGAAATGCGAGGAAGGCGGATACAGCGAGAACTCCATCGCCTCGCTGCGTGCCGCTCAGAATTCCGGAGTATGGGGCAGCGAGTGTGACGTACACATCACGGCTGACGACGTGGTCATCGTCAACCACGACGAGAGCATAGGCGGCATGCAGATAGCCACCCACAAATTCGCGGAGCTTTCCGCATGCAGGCTGCCGAACGGCGAGAGGCGTCCCTCTTTTGACGAATATCTCGACCAGGCCATGAAATGCCGTACCACCAAGCTTATCGTAGAACTCAAGCCCCAGAGCGCCGAGGCCCGTGAGGACCTCTTGGTGGAGAAGACGGTTGCCGCCATCAAGGCTCACGGCCTGTATGACCCGGAGCGCGTGCTGTTCATCAGCTTCAGCCGCCATATATGCGACAAGATTGCGGCAGAGCATCCTGCATTCGTCAACCAGTTCCTTTCTGCCAATTTCATCCGCGACGAAAGCCCCGAGATTTATGCAGGACGCGGCATAAACGGCATCGACTATCATTTCAAGCTTTTCAATCTCAGACCCGCCTACGTGGAACGTGCGCATGCCCTGGGCATGTCGGTCAATGCCTGGACCGTGGACGAGCCTAAGGATATACGCAGCATGATCGAGGCCGGCGTGGATGCCATAACGACCAACAAGCCCCTTCAGGTTAGGGAACTCCTCGGTGACAGGGAGTTTCGTATCAAGTAGAAATTCAATCAGTTATAAATATGGTAAAAGTTAATCTCAGCGGTTGTAAGTCCTTTGTGAAGGACGCAGAATTCAACACTTATGTACAGAAGGCTCTCGAGGCCTGGGACGTCCTGGACTCCGAAAAAGGTGCGGGCAACGATTTCCTCGGCTGGAAGGCCCTTCCCGACGGCACCCCCGAATCCCTTCTGAAGGAGTTTGAGGCGGTTCGCGACGACTGGAAGAGCCGCGGCGTAAACCTCGTGACAGTCATTGGCATAGGCGGTTCCTATCTCGGCGCGCGCTGTGCCCTCGAGGCCCTGAATCATCAGTTCATACAGGCGGAAGACCGTCCCCGCATAGTCTTCGGCGGCAACAATCTCAGCGAAGAGTACATCGCGGAGATGATGGACCTGGCGGAGCGCAGCAACGTGGCATGCATCGTCATTTCCAAGTCCGGCACCACCACCGAGCCTGCAGTGGCGTTCCGCATCGTCAAGGAGCACATAGAGAAGCGCTACGGCAAGGCCGAGGCGGCAGCCCGTATCGTTGCCGTCACGGATGCCGTGAAGGGAGCCCTCAAGACTCTCTCCGACCAGGAAGGATACCGCACTTTCGTGGTGCCCGACAACGTGGGCGGCCGTTTCTCCGTGCTCACTCCGGTAGGCCTTCTGCCTATCTGCGTGGCAGGATATGACATCCGCGCGATGCTCCATGGAGCCGCTGCCGCAAAGGCCGCAGTAAGCGTAAGGAACGCAGAAAACCCTGCCGTGCAGTACGCCGCAATGCGCAATCTCCTGTATTCTTCTCTTGGCAAGAAAGTCGAGATTCTCGTGACCTTCAATCCCCGCCTCGCCTATCTTGCAGAGTGGTGGAAACAGCTCTTCGGCGAGTCCGAGGGCAAGGACGGAAAGGGCATCTATCCCGCTTCCGCAACCTTCACTACTGACCTGCATTCCCTTGGCCAGTTCATTCAGGACGGCGACCGCTGCCTCTTCGAGACCACTCTCAAGGTCGAGAAGGCCGGCCGCAGCGTTGTCATTGGCACTGATCCCCAGAACCTCGACCAGCTCAACTACCTTGCCGGCGAGCATGTGGAGCACTGCAATTCGATGGCGGCTCTTGGCACCAAGCTCGCCCACATCGACGGAGGCGTCCCCCAGCTCGAAATCAGCATCGAGAAAGTCGACGAGTACAACCTCGGGGAGATATTCTTCTTCTTCGAGGCCGCCTGCGGCGTAAGCGCCTACCAGCTCGGAGTCAATCCTTTCAACCAGCCCGGCGTGGAAGCATACAAGAAAAACATGTTCGCGCTTCTCCGCAAGCCCGGTTACGAGGCTGCAACCGAGGAAATCCTCAAGAAAATCTGACGGATTTTCTGAAACGACTGCACCGGGAACTCTCCAGAGGAGGATTCCCGGTGCATTTTTATTCAGAGGCTTTCCTAGAACGAGTAGACGTACCCGACGCCGACGATGGTATTCAGCTTTTGGTCCCAGGTGAGGGATTTTAGCGTGGTACCGTCCTTGGTGACGTCGACGTTCTTGTCGTAGCAGTAGTCGACCATGGAGTACAGGTCGAGCGCATGCCGCTTGCTGAGCTTCCACTCCACGCCCAGTCCTCCGCGGACACGGTTGAAATAGGTGTCGCCGTATCCTCCGAACGAATAATCCCCGTAGGCGTTGCTGGTGGTGGACCAGGTTGCGTTCACGTTGGGGTCGTTGAAGACGTTGCGCACCTCCACGAAAGCATAGGGGCTGACGGGCTTCCAGCCTTTGTATTCCACTTTCAGGCGGCTCTTGAGGGTCAGCGGGTCAGCGTTCTCCTGATAGGTGTTGATGCTCTCCGTCTTGTGCGTCCAGCGGAAGGTCTCGCGGAGCGAGATGTTCCAGTCGCCGGCCTTGTAGGTGTAGCCGAGCTGGGCGCTGATGCGGTGGCGGGGATTCCATCCTTTGCTTGAGCGGTAGTTGTAGATGTAGCTGTAGCTCAGGCCAGCCTTGAGTCCGGGCAGGAACTTGTACGTTACGCCTATCCTGCCGATGTGGCGGCCTATTGCGGACAGGTTGTCCTTTGTGCGCAGTTCGTATTCTCCTTCGATGTGGAGCCCCTTGACGATTTTCCAGTCCAGCCCTATGCTGGTGCGGGTCTGGAAGTCGTATTCCATGTCGTTTACCGTGCCCTGCGCAGAAGCGAGCGCGGAAATGGCCAGGACGGCCAGGGTGAGTACTGTCTTTTTCATGGCTTTACTGTTCTACGAAGTCTTTTGCCTTGGTGAGTGTGCCGATGGTGGAACTCTCGTTCTTGCCCAGGTTGTAGTAAATCTTGATGAATGCCGCGTCGCGCAGGAAGTCCACATGTCCGACTTCGACGCCGTTGACCTTGACTCCGATACGTTTCTCGAGATCGGCAATGAGCTCTTCGCGTTTCTCGGGAACTATCAGGTCGATGCGGTCGTACAGGATGAGTTTGGTGGCCGTATGATTGAGCCAGCGGCCGCTTTCCAGTACCCATATCAGGCAGATGACCAATGCGTTGGACAGTGCCAGCACACCGGCGGAACCGGCGCTGAGTTCGTAGTGGGGATTGGCTCCGGTGGCACCTGCAATTTTGTACAGCGGCGCCAGGCCGTTGACTGCCGCGACTGCAATTATGACGAACAGGTAGGTCATTTCACGGATTGGAACCGTTTCCGTCCGGTAGCGTATTACGCCGAATATGGCGAAAAGACCGAGCGTAAGGCCGACACCCACCTCGGCGTTGCCCATCATGTAGAGAAGCAGGAGCATGGCCGACGAGAACACCATGAAGGTGAAGTAGTAGTCGCGGCGGCGGCTCTTTCGGTAGTAGAAGAACTGGACAATAATCCAGCATACTATCAGGTTCAGCAGGAATCTGATCGCCAGTTCGGTAAGACTTTGGGAAGTGGTCATCATGGCGTCCGTGATGGCTTGCACGTCGATGACTTCTTCGTCGGCGAGATTGAATTCGCCCAGTTCGTCGGGACCTGTCATAGGATTGTGATTTTATTGTTTATTTGTTTTTCTATCTTTCTTATCTTGACTTTGAACCTCCCGGACTTGACGACCGGGTCGGTGAGCGTAATGCCTATGCAGTATTTGCTGACACGTATAGGTTTGACCCTGTGTTTCAGCAGGATGCGTTTCATCGGGCTGTCGGCCCTGCCGTCCTGCTTGAGCTCGATGACGACTCCGTTGCGGAGCGTGGCCTCGAGTCCGTTGCGCAGGTTGCGGAAGCCCAGGCAGGTGTCGATTGTGAGGCGTTCCGTCTTTGCCGGATTCACGAGCGTGATGCGCCTGAAAATGGTTTCGAGGGACGGGGTGAGCTGTCCGGCGGTGAAATCGGAACGGGAGGCGAGGAATTCGCACGCCGCCGCGTCGCTGCGGAAGTCCTTGAAGCTGGACAGGGGGATGCGGGTCCGCTTTTTCTTGGTCCTGCCGTGATTGTTCTTCAGCTTGATTTCTAGGAAGGCTGTGCCTGACGCCACATAGACACGGGTGCGGACTTTCTGACGGACAAGGCGGCGGTTGTGGTGGTCCAGGAACATTTTGAGAGCCGGAGTGTCGAAATATATCGAATCGTACTGGGCTATCTTGGAACCTTCCGTCACCAGCGCCCTGTATCCGGCCGCACCGGCGTCTTCCAGTATCCGCACCAGCGTCTGTTCGTCGGTAAGGTACTTGGAATCGATGCGGTTCATCAGCTTGATTGAATCCATCTCATCGAGTGTGATGGGTTCAAGCGAGCGCAGGGGCGTAGTGTCCTCCAGTGCTATGTGGACGGTCTCAAGCATCTTCAGTTATGTATTCAAATATCTTGATTGTCTTCAGACGGCCCTTGGCGTCGTAGTTGTACTGGGTTTTCTTGCGTCCGAATTCGTTGTATTCGAACTTTTTGATGCTCTGGAGCTTGTTGCGGTCGTCGTACACCAGCTCGCGGCTTACCTTCCCGCTTGCGCCGTATTCGTAGCGCTTGCGCCACTTCTGGCCCGTGGTGCTGTACTCGATTTCCTCTATCTTCTTGCCGTCGGCGTTGTAGGTCGTCTGGTGGTCGAGGATGCGGGATTTCGACTTGGCGTCGGTGTTCCACTCCTTGATGACGAGGTTCTTCTTGTTGATTTTCTGGGTGCCCTCCTGTGCGGACGCCAGTCCGGGAAGGAGGAGC
This sequence comes from uncultured Bacteroidales bacterium, assembly GCA_946614205.1. The sequence continues at coordinate 7,564 of CAMOGR010000163.1, forward strand.
AGCAGGGACGCTGCGAGTGCTAAGAATCGTTTCATGGTTTTACCATCTTTGACCGGAACTTCCGGAATAACTTGACGTGCTGACGGGGTTGCCGCCGCTGAGCGTGGCGCCGGTGCAGCCGTTGCCGCCGAAAATCTGAGTGCCGCCCGAAACGGTTACCCCGCCCTGGAGGCTGACGGCCTTGCCGTCGGAATACAGCACCATGGTGCCGCTGGAAGAAGGGGACTTGAATGTGAGTACCTCGGAGCCGGACGAGTTGTACAGCGTGAGCCATGAGCTCTTGCTCCAGGAGGATGCCGAATATGCGGAACCCGTTATGCTTGAACCGCTTTCGAGGCCTCCTACGGCTATGAGACTGCCGCTCTGCAGGTACAGTTTCTTGCCGCCTTCGGTATTGGCGTCGAGTGCCACTTCGGGACTCCCGCTGGTACACACGGCGTATACCGTGGCTCCGTCGATGTAGAGGTTGCCGTTGGCGTCGATTGCGTCGTTGCCGGTCGACCATCCGCAGACTAGTCCTCCGCTCAGATGCATGTCGCCTGCACTGTTGATTGCGTCGTCGGAGCTTGAGAAAGCATACAAGGTACCGCCGGTTACAGTGAGTTTGCCCTTGGTCTCGAAGGCCTCGTGGCCGGATGCGGTAACGCTGACGCTGCCTCCGCTTACGGTAATGTCCCCGT